>CAZRNW010000207.1:0-6666 GCA_964601535.1 uncultured Flavobacteriaceae bacterium | reverse complement strand
CTACAAAAGATACAACAGGAAAATTTCAGAAAGTAAATACAAAACCCAGCGAAAACGATTTACAATTCAGGAAAGAAGTCGAGAACGAACCTGCATCCATCAAATTCTCCGCCGCCAATATCCGCAAAAATGCTTTGGCAAATTATTTGTTTTTTAGTCCGCTTAAAGGTTTAATAACCGAATCGTTTAATGTGAGTGAAGAACATTTTGGTGTTGATGTGGTAGCTAAAAAAGATGCGCTGATTAAATCTACATTGGACGGCACTGTAATTTATTCTGGCTTTACACCGGCTGATGGTTATATTTTACAAATACAGCACGACAATAATTTAATCAGCATCTATAAACACAATTCGAGTGTAATGAAAAGGATGGGCGATAAAGTAAAATCCGGTGAAGTTGTTGCGGTTATCGGCAACTCAGGTGAAACCAGCAAAGGCCCTCACTTACATTTTGAACTCTGGCATAACGGCTTGCCCATTAACCCGGAAGAGTTTATAGTATTCTAAAAAAGTTTATGCTTCTTCTTCCACTCCTCAAAAAAAGGCGGATTCACAATAAATAATTCCTGTTTGGCAGGATGCATGAAAACTTGTGTCGTTTTCCCTTCGCAAACTAAGTGCTCATGATTCTTACTGTAAATTTTAAAATCGAAAATTATTTTTGCTGCAGGTGAATTAATAAAAGTGGTTTCAATAATGGCTGTGTCGCCATATTCTAAGGGACGTTTATACTGCAATTGTATATCAACAATAGGAACTGCTAAACCATCCGCGTGAAAAATGTCGAGATAGCCTAAGTTATATTGCTTCCCGAAAGATTCACGGCCGTCTTCAAAATATTTTACATAATGTCCGTGCCATACCACACGCAACGAATCTACTTCACTAAATCGCACCGGAACTTCAATACTGTTTTTAAGCATAGGAAATTAAGGCTGGTCGATAACCTTTGGCACTTTAAAATAATCCGAATCTTTTTTCGGAGCGTTTTTCAAAGCTTCGGCTTGAGTTAAGGTTACTTTAACTTCATCTTCACGCATGACGCTACGTTCTTCGGTCATATAAATTAATGGTTCCACATTATCTGTGTTCAGCTCATTTAATTTATCTACAAAAGCGAGCATGCGGTTCATGTCGTTCAAAATTTCACCTTTGGCTTCCTCGTTAAATTCTAAACGCGCCAGATGAGCAATTTCATCAACCGATTTTATATCAATTTTTTGTGCCATTGTATTTATCTAATTCATGTTGTATAAAAGCATGAACCTGACTACGCAAATCTACTAAATTTTCTTCTGTCATACCCTTTGTTTGAATAGGAGCTCCCACAATTATTTTGGCGAGCCCCGGTCTTCCTAAACTCTTAAAGAAGCCGCCGTTTTGCAATAATTTCCAATTATTGAGGTTAGCAACCGGAATTATTGGAACCTGTTTTTCGATCGCTATTTTAAATGCGCCATTTTTAAAAGGCCTTAATTCGCCCTCGTTTGATATGGTTCCTTCCGGATAAATGCACATGCTGTAGCCCTCATCAATTTTATCTCCCGCATCAACAAATGCTTTGTGCGAACCCATTTTACTTTTACGGTTCACCGGAATATCCATTGCCTGAAAAAATATTTTGAATAAGGGAGCTTTCATAAGTTCAATCTTTGCCATGAAAAGGGTGGTGTGCTTCATATAGAAAACACTCAGACAGATATCAAGGTAAGAAGTATGATTGGCCACCACTACACATTTTTTCGGCCACTTATATTTATGCTTGTATTTAATGACTGGAATTATCCCGGCAAATAAACAAATAAGAAAAGCCCATACTTTTTTAAGGCCATAAGCCGCCCGGATTTGTCCACTAAAAATGGTTATCACGAAAAACGGATACAAAACCAAAAAAGGCACTGCAAAACAAAGTACAAACCATGTTTTCCAAATGGGGCTTAATATTAATCTTAAAGTCTCTTTCAAAACGGACAACTAAGGTACTAATAAAATACGTGCTGTAGAGTCCCATCGGGATATCCTGTTTATAACACAATACACCCAGAAAAATTTAAGCTCCGTAGGAGCGATCTGTTTAGGCAGACTGCCATAACAGGCCGCCCCTCTGGGGTTGAAAAATATTTGATATCGCTATTCTATAAACAGTTCGTCCCTACGGGACTAAAATTCTGAACGATAAAAAATATGTTTACATTTGCATCAATGGCACGCATTTTAACCGGCATACAAAGCACAAACGTTCCACATCTTGGTAACATCCTTGGCGCTATTTTGCCTGCTATTGAATTAAGTAAAGACCCGAAAAACGATTCTTTGTTTTTCATTGCTGATTTACACTCGCTCACTGCTGTGAAAGATCCGGCTTTTATGATTGAAAGCACAAAAGCTGTTGCTGCGACCTGGTTAGCGTTTGGTTTCGATAACCGCAAAAATACTTTTTACCGTCAGAGCCGCGTATCTGAAGTAACAGAATTGACCTGGTTTTTAAATTGTTTTACTCCTTATCCGATGTTAGCGAATGCACATTCTTTTAAGGATAAATTGGATCGTTTGCATGAAGTGAACTCCGGTGTATTTGTCTACCCGGTATTGATGGCGGCTGATATATTATTGTATGATGCGAACTTTGTTCCTGTTGGAAAAGATCAAATGCAGCATTTGGAAATTACGCGCGATATTGCCAGTGCCTTCAATAACAAAATGGGAAAAGAATTATTAGTGCTGCCTGAAGGACTTGTTGATGAACGCGTGATGATTGTTCCGGGCACTGACGGACAAAAAATGAGTAAGTCTTACAATAATTTCATTAATATTTTTTTACCGGAAAAAGATTTGAAAAAAGTGGTAATGGGAATTATAACCGACAGCACTCCACTTGAAGCTCCGAAAAATCCTGACACTTGTAATGCATTCAAAATATATTCTTTATTAGCGAATGCAGAACAATCCGAAACCATGCGTCAGAATTATTTAAAGGGAAATTATGGTTACGGTCATGCAAAAACCGCATTGTTTGAATTGATATTGGATAAATATTCGGAGCAAAGAAAAACTTTTGATGAGTTAATGAGCCATCCAACCAAACTTGAAGAAGAATTAAGTATTGGTGAAGCCAAGGCTAAAAAAATGGCGCAACAAAAATTATCGGAAATCCGTAAAGCTTTAGGATTCGCTTAAACTTTTCTTTTTGAAAAATCTCTCAGCTAAAAAAGCTGTTGCTGCTAACAGAATCAAAACATCCACCTGAAACAAATACCGCATCTCAACCTGTCTTAATAAAGCGGTGACCAAAAAATAAATTGAAGAAAAGAAAATCAGACTGAGTTTAAAATAATCCTTCTTCCAATAAACAACGCAGGCAAATAATCCTGAAAAAATTATTAAGCACCGAATTCCCATAAAAACTTTGAACGGTATTTCAGGTGCCGTGCTTTTATTAGTTAAGTCGGTTTTAAAAAAGGCCTTCTTTAAATTTTGGAGAGGGATTTTAATGTAGTAATTAAATGGATGGTTGGATTGATAACTTTTTTTAAGGATATTAAAACTCCTCGCAATTAAACGGTCGTAGCAACCATAACACTTTCCTTTTATTCCATCAGCTCTTTGCCACTCCACAAAACTTGTTCCGCACCTGCGGGCTAATTGAATTGTATTCACGGCTAATTTCTTTTCCGTTTCATTAGCGAATACTTCTTCAGGAAAAACAATTTCGCGGTCTAATTTGTAAGCATAAGCCAGATATTCGTCAGGCTGATCATTATGCCAGGCGTATAGCCAATACATATATCCCAGAATGTCCCTCTGATATTCGGCATAGCCGGCCGATAATGGCTTTATTAAAATTATCTTTTCAGATTTAATATAATTCCTTATCGGCCACGGTGCATAAAGAACTAACATGAATAAAAATATGCTAATATATTTTGAGAAAGATAATTGATAATTACGCAACAAATAAAAACCGGATAACGGAATCAGTATCAATAAAATTTCACGGATGTAAAATCCAAAAATGAGAAGAAAGCTGAGCGTAAGGCAATTTTTTAAATCACTTTTAAAATAAATTAACTGATGTAAGACTAAAATGATGAGGAACAGGGAGAGATACTCTGTATCTGTTTTCACAACAAAATAAAGAGTCAGCGGGAAAATCGCGTAAGCCCAGCTCACCATAAGCGCTGTTCTGTCAGAAAAAAGTTTAAGGAAAATTCTATACACCAAATAAGTTGCCAAAACATCGAGAATAATTTGAAGAACAGCTAAGCCGGCATAAGCTTTCGCTTCACCTAATAATAAATAAAAAATTCCCCAGGCAAATACAACAACAGGCAATCTGCCATAAGAGGCATCCACAAATCTGTGATCGTGTGTATAATCACCGGTATTAACTAAATTAATAAAAGTATTAGTGTAAGAATGCGAATCAGGAGTGCTTAATGTCCAATTTTGAAAAAGGGCCGGGCCAATAAAGAACAGATATAATAATTTAAGAATAAATCCTGTTGCCAGAATAATAAGCAAAGATTTATTATTAATTATTTTAATCAAGTCTTCAGATAAATTTTTTGAAAATAAGGGCGGTTAAACAATGCTGCTTAAGCTATCGAATTGCATTTTACTTAGTTTATAATACAATCCGTTTTCGTTTTTTATTAATTCTTTATGTGTGCCGGCTTCTGTTACTTCGCCTTTGTGCAGCACAACAATTTTATCGGCATTCTTAATGGTTGACAAACGATGTGCGATAACGATAGATGTTCTTCCCACCATTAATTGATCTAAAGCTTCCTGTACCAAGCGTTCGCTTTCGCTATCCAAACTGCTTGTTGCTTCATCTAAAATTAATATGCTTGGATTTTTTAATACGGCTCTTGCAATGGCAACGCGCTGACGTTGTCCGCCTGATAATTGAATTCCTCTGTCCCCTACAATTGTTTCAAATTTTTCCGGGAAACTTTCGATGAACTCCAAAGCGTTTGCTTTACGTGCAGCTTCAACAACCTCATCCATTGTTGCACCAGGTTTTCCATATAAAATATTTTCCTTAATGCTTCCGCCAAATAATAAAACATCCTGCGGTACAATTGCCATTTGTTCGCGAAGTTCGGTTATTTCATAATCACTTGCTTTTTTTCCGTCAATTGTAAATTCACCACCTCCAATTTCATAAAACCTCAGCACCAAAGAAGCGATGGTTGATTTTCCGCTGCCACTGCTTCCTACCAATGCCAAAGTTTCGCCGGAACTAATGGAAAAAGAAACCTTTTTGAGTACCTCAAAATCGGTACGGGTTGGATAAGTGAATTCCACATTTTTAAATTCGATATCACCTTTAAGCCTTTTAATGTTTGCTGATTGCTGGTGCAAATTAATCTTTTCATGTTCGCCATTAATGATTTCGAAAACGCGGTCGGTTGCGCCTAAGGCCCTTTGTATGGAAGCAATTTGCTCAGGCAATCCTCCAAGTGAACCAGCTACGAACAATGACAACATTAAAAACTGACCAAACTGTTCCGGCGTAATAATTTTATCAATTTTCAGTTCTGTCATTTTATAAAGTATGAAAAATATTGCGCCGAATATGACGGTCATAACAAACGTAAAAAATATGCCGCGCAAAACGCCAAAACGGATTCCGAATTTTCTGATTTCTTCTGTGTTTTTAGAATATCTGGATATTTCGAAGAACTCGTTAGTGAAAGATTTTACACTGCTGATTCCCATTAAAGCTTCATTCACAATTACATTCGAATGTGCGATTTTGTCCTGCAGATCCTTCGAATATTTCCTGATTTTTCTTGAATAAAGAATAGCAACGATGATAATTGGCGGGATAATAAATACAAACCATTGTGCAATGGCCCATTTTACTTTAACAAGAATAATTATAAAACCGCCGATTCCAACAATACTTTGACGGATGACCTCAGCAATATTTATTGTGAAGGCTTCCTGAATTACGTTTACATCAGTTGCTATCCGGCTTGATAATTCTGCTGTTTGATTCTTTGAGAAAAAACTCATTGGCATTTGCACCATTTTCGAGAAAGCGTCTGTACGTAATCCTTTCAGTATACTTTCGGTCACCACACCAAACATGTAAACCCTTCCGAACGAAAATATACCTTGTGCAACAAGTAAAGCCAAAAGTGTTAATCCAATTTCCTTAAGATGGTCTTTTAAAATATCTTTCGGTGTTGTATCATCTCCAAATATTCCCAATAGTTTTCCGGCTACCATAGGAAAATAAAGCCCAACTGCGGCGCTTAAACCGAGGCAAATCATACCCAATACAAACTTCCATTTTTGGTGACCTAAATAATCGAATAATTTGAATGATTTTTTAAAATTCTCGGCACTGAGTTTTGCTTTTGGCAACTCTTTCTTGTCTTTACCATTCATGCTTCCGCCCTGTGGTTCTTTACGTGGGCCGGGACCTTTTGCCATACTTATAATTTTGGTGGTTAAAGGTACTCGTTTTTATGCGGTAAAGCCCTAAATTTGATGTTTTTATAGGCCTTTTTAACGAAAATAGCCCCTATAATTTGCTGAATGCCAAAAAGTATCTATATTTGCAGTCCATTTTAAAAACGAACAATTTTAATATAATATACAATGAAACGGACTTTCCAACCATCGCAACGCAAGAGAAGAAATAAGCACT
>CAZRNW010000206.1:0-6680 GCA_964601535.1 uncultured Flavobacteriaceae bacterium | reverse complement strand
ACGATGGGATTATTTCAGAAGCAGCGCCTTGTTTTACGATTTTGAGAAACCGGCTTATCTCGTGCAGGAAGACAAGTACGGCGAATTAAATATTGGATTGCCTGTAGGGAATGTTTCGAAAGTTGTTTTATCAGGCGGTTATGCAGAGTGGGGGAATAAATATTATCAGGCCGATAATTTTTCAAAATTAGATACAGCAGACGCTTCTTATTTTGATTTTGGTTACGGACAGATTTCTTATGAAATGAATACATTGAATAGAAAACAATACGCAACAGACGGAACAAAAATTCATTTCCGTGCTAAATTTATAGATGGGGCTGAGAGTTTTTATCCAGGAACTACGTCCATTGATACTATTGGCACAAAGAATTATCCTTACCATACCTGGACACAATTTAAATTGACATTTGACAGTTATATCAGAACCTTCAAAGGATTTAAGATTGGCGTTTTTCTTGAAGGGGTTTATTCATCTCAGCCGTTCTTCAAAAATTACACATCTACTATTTTATCCGCACCTGCATTTAATCCTACATTGGAGAGCCAGACTTTATTTATCCCCCAATACAGAGCGCATCAATATGTAGCCGGAGGGTTAAAAGCAATAACCACTCCCTGGAAGAAATTTGACATCCGTTTTGAAGGTTATTTGTTCCAGCCAATCACCTCCATCGTATCAACCGATAAGCAAAAAGCAAAATACACAGAACCATTTTTATACCGTAACTTCATCGGACTTGTTGCATTAGTTTACAATACTCCTGTTGGTCCGCTTAGTATAGGTGTTAACTATTACGATAAGAACGATAACAGTTTTTCATTTTTCTTCCACTTCGGGTATATTATTTTCAATAAGAAGTCGATTGATTAATAATAAAAAACCCCAACATTTCTGTCGGGGTCTAAATTTCATTAAGTGTATAGTGTCATCCTTACCGTCCTAAGGACGCCAGTCAGGATCTCAAAGTTTTAGGCAGGTACCTTGCCTAAAACTTTGGCCATTGTTTTTCCGATATCAGCAGGACTTTCACAAACGTGAATTCCGTTTTCGCGTAAGATTTTCATTTTAGCCTGAGCTGTATCATCGGCACCGCCAACAATTGCACCTGCATGGCCCATTGTACGTCCTTTAGGAGCGGTTTGTCCGGCGATGAAACCAACAACAGGTTTTTTATTTCCGTTCGCTTTAATCCAGCGCGCTGCATCAGCTTCCAGATTTCCGCCAATTTCACCAATCATAACGATGCCTTCAGTTTCCGGATCATTCATCAGCATTTCAACCGCTTCTTTGGTTGTTGTGCCAATGATTGGATCTCCACCAATACCAATTGCAGTTGTTACACCTAAACCGGCTTTCGCAACCTGGTCGGCAGCTTCGTATGTTAAAGTTCCCGATTTAGAAACAATTCCGATTTTACCTTTTTTGAAAACAAAGCCCGGCATAATTCCAACTTTTGCTTCGCCTGCAGTAATAACTCCGGGGCAATTCGGACCAATCAAACGGCTGTCTTTACCCTTTAAGTATTCTTTGGTAATTATCATGTCTTTCACAGGGATACCTTCTGTGATACAAACAATAACTTTAATTCCTGCATCAGCAGCTTCCATAATTGCATCAGCGGCAAAAGCGGCAGGAACAAAAATGATAGAAACATCAGCGCCGGTAGTTTTTACCGCTTCGGCCACAGTATTAAATACTGGTCTGTCGAGGTGTTTTGTACCGCCTTTTCCGGGGGTAACACCGCCTACAACATTTGAACCGTATTCAATCATTTGAGTAGCGTGAAAAGTACCTTCACCACCGGTAAATCCCTGCACAATTATTTTCGAGTTTTTGTTTACTAGTACTGACATAGTTTGAATTTTAGAGGTGCTAAGATAAGTTAATCTTTTGACTTTTGACTTATAAATTTGACTTAATTCTTATCTCCGCCAAAGTAAAGTGATTCGATTGCATCAGCATTAAATGCTACGTCGTAAATAACTTCATTTAAGATGGTTTCGCTTGTAAATTCGATGGGCTGAACTGCTTGTACAATTACAGTTTCGCAAGGGGAACCATCTGCGCGTTTATCAGTTGTAACTGTTACTGAAGAGAATGTTCCGTAACCGCCTTCTTTAATTAATTTGTAAAGATTCAGGTTTTGTGAAAATTCGCCGCAACGGCTGTTCATGTAAACAACATCTTTTCCGAAATAACGTCCCGGAATAATCCATACGTAAACAAACTGATAACGGAAACTTCCGTCTTTCATTTTAATAGCAACATCCATTCTGAAAACTCCAGGAGAAATTTCATCTACTTTGTAATTCCAACGTGCTGCAATGTTGGTAACCGCTACTTTTAAATCCATAATTTTTTGCTTTAAATTTTATTAATAAGACTGTAAAAATAGAAAAACAGGAAATAAACATTCGTTTGGTTAATAAATAGTTAAAAACTTTAAAACAAGCCCTAATTTTCGCTATATTTATCCTTTGAACGAGACTATGGAATACAATACAGAAAGACCTAAAATGATTATACCCGAATACGGGCGTAATGTGCAAAGCATGATAGCTTATTGTGCGACCATAAAAGACCGTGATGAGCGGAATTTATGCGCAAAAGCGATAATTCAGGTGATGGGTCAGTTGAATCCTCATTTACGGGATGTGGCTGATTTTACTCATAAATTGTGGGATCACCTTTTTATTATTTCCGAATTTAAATTGGATGTAGATTCTCCGTACCCGAAACCAAAACCCGAAACATTTAAAGAAAAACCGGCGCGATTAAATTATCCGTCAGGTAAAATAAGGTTCAAGCATTACGGTAAAACCATTGAGGCAATTATTAAAAAAGCCAAAGCATTGAAGGATGGTCCGGCTAAAGATGAGCTGACGCTTATGATTGCCAATCATTTGAAAAAATCTTATTTGAACTGGAATAAAGACGCAATAACAGACGATGTAATTTTTAAAAACCTGAGTGATTTATCGGAAGGTGAATTGAAAATTGATGAATCGGTTGCTTTAAGCTCGCATCAGGATTTAGCTAGGAATAACAATACCGGAGGAAGCAATAAGCCGCGTCATAAATTTCAAAACAACAAACATAAGAAGCATTTCCACAAACATAAAAAACATTAAAAAAATTTGTACCAGTAAGTATGGCCATTTTTGAAGTAACAGGCGGCAGACAATTAAAAGGAAACATAACACCCCAAGGCGCTAAAAACGAAGCTTTGCAAATCATTTGCGCCGTTCTACTCACCAAAGAAAAAGTCACGATTAGCAATATCCCCGATATTGTTGACATAAACAAACTCATTGATTTACTCCGTGATCTCGGCGTAAAAGTTGAAAAAACAGGGCATGAAGAATTTACTTTTCAGTCGGACGACGTGAAAGTGGATTATCTTGTTTCGCCTGAATTTAAAAAGAAAGGTGGAGGCTTGCGCGGTTCGGTAATGATTATCGGTCCAATGTTAGCAAGGTTCGGCCGCGCTTACATGCCAAAACCGGGTGGAGATAAAATCGGTCGCCGCAGAATGGATACCCACTTTATCGGTTTCGAAAATCTTGGTGCAAAATTTAATTACGATACCGATAACGAAGTTTTTAAAGTTGAAGCAAAAAAATTAAAAGGCTGTTACATGTTACTGGATGAAGCGTCTGTAACAGGAACAGCGAATATTGTGATGGCTGCTGTTTTAGCAGAGGGAACTACAACAATTTATAACGCAGCTTGTGAACCCTATATTCAGCAGCTTTGTAAAATGCTGGTGAGTATGGGCGCAAAAATAAACGGCATTGGCTCGAACATGTTGATTATTGAGGGCGTAGCTTCATTAGGTGGAACAAAGCATCGCTTATTACCTGATATGATTGAAATTGGTTCGTTCATTGGTTTAGCTGCCATGACTCAATCTGAAATTACAATTAAAGATGTTTCTTATGATAACCTCGGTTGTATTCCGCGCGTGTTTTCACGTTTGGGAATAAAGATGGAGCGTAGGGGTGACGACATTTATATCCCATCGCAGGAACATTACGAAATTGATACATTTATTGATGGTTCCATTTTAACTGTGGCCGATGCTATCTGGCCGGGATTCACGCCGGATTTATTAAGTATTGTTCTTGTTACTGCAACACAAGCACGCGGAAATATTTTGGTTCACCAGAAAATGTTCGAGAGCCGTTTATTTTTCGTTGATAAATTAATTGATATGGGCGCTCAAATTATTTTGTGTGATCCGCACAGGGCAACAGTAATTGGTCTCGATAAAAAAGTTCAGCTCAAAGCAATTCAAATGGCTTCGCCTGATATCCGTGCCGGTGTTTCGCTGTTAATAGCAGCGATGAGCGCAAAAGGGAAGAGCACTATTTTCAATATTAACCAAATCGACCGCGGTTATCAGAACATTGATGGCCGTTTAAATGCCATAGGAGCAGAAATAATCAGAAAATGAGAATAAACATTCATATATTTTTAGTTCTTGTATTTTGTACAGCTTCATTTTTTGTTTCGGCACAGAAAAAAAAGAAAAACAAAAAGACAGCAGAGGCCACAGAAGTTTTAGCTGTTGAAGGATTGAATTTAGGAAACAAAGCTCCTGAAATTGAAATGCTTGATCCTGCCGGTCAGCCTGTCAAATTATCATCATTAAAAGGAAAAGTTGTTCTCATCGATTTCTGGGCAAGCTGGTGCCGTCCTTGCCGCATCGAAAATCCTCATGTTGTTGCAGCGCATAGTAAATACAAAGATCAGAAATTTAAAAAAGGAGATTCATTTACTGTTTTCAGTGTTTCTCTCGATATGAATAAACAGGCCTGGCAAGACGCCATTGCAACTGATGGTTTATTGTGGCCGAATCATGTAAGTGATTTATTAGGCTGGAACAATGCAGCCGCTCAGAAATATGCTGTGGTTGGGATTCCTACGAATTACCTAATTGATGGTAATGGAATCATTATCGGAAAAGGTTTAAGAGGTCCTGATTTAGAAACCGCTCTCGAAAATATTGTTGAAAAACAAAAATGACGAAGAAGTTCTGCAAAATAATTTTTCTTATTCATTTGTGCTCATTTTTGAGTGCGCAAAACTGTGCATTAAAGAATGGTGACAAAGCTTCACCGCTTGTATTAAACGATAATCAAGGAACCTTACAAAGTTTAACTTTCCCGTATCTGAATAAATTAGTTCTCGTTCATTTTTGGTCATCGAGTGTTTCCAAATCAAAAGCCTTTATTCCGCGTGCTATTGATTTAGAAACCAGATATAGTTCTACAGTTTACAGAAACGCAGAAGGATTTGATGTGATAAGCGTGGCACTTCAAAGCGATAAGACCGCCTGGAAAGAAGATATCGCATCTCTTGGCATGGATAAAATTATAAACCTGATTGCTGTGAAAGGTTACAAAGATATGTCTGTCTGCAATTTTAAAATTGTTCAATTGCCTGTTTCCCTTTTAATTGATGAGATGGGGACGATTGTTTTAGTTAACCCCACCCAATTACAAATAGAAGACGTTCTCGACGGGAAAAAGAATTCACCACCCAATACCCGCGATTTAAAAGGGATGTTACTCGCTTCAGAAAGTCCGAAAGATTTAGTGAAGAATCACAAAATGGTATTGATGAATAAATTTAGTGATACCCTTAGTAAAACAACGTCTGATGCCAACGGGCATTTTCAGTTTACCGGTGTAAAATACCTGACTGAATATGTGGTGCGCTGTGATACCGGTGGTAATTTATCCGGCAAGCCGAAAGCATGCATAAGCACTTTTGGGGGAGTTGTTTTTGCCGGTATTCCTTATGCGCATCAAAAATTCGAATACATGCTAACACTGGCTGATGTAGCAACACTAAGCGGCGTTAATAAGGAAAGTACTTCGGCTAAAAATTCAATTACGTTTAATGCGAATATCACTTTCAAAAAAAATGGCGCAGAACTTGATGCATCATCATACACTGAATTAGACAAAGTAGCTGTGATGCTGAATAAGAATAAGGATTACACTGTGGAAATAATTTCACATACCGACTGTAAAGGTGATGCAGCCGATAATTTGGAGCTCACTAAAAAAAGATCAAGTGCGGTTAGAAATTATCTGATATCAAAAGGGATAGCCGCCACTAGAATGAAACCGATTGGCAAAGGCGCTACGGAACCGAAAAATAAATGTAAAAATAACCTGAATTTAACTGAGTTAGAACACGCAGAAAACGTAAGAACCGAACTTAAGTTTTACAAACCATAATGAGGCCGTATTTATTTTCTTTATTTGTTGTTCTCACAATTATATTACCGGCTCAGAAAAAACTCAGGGTAGGCGAAAAAATTCCCTTTTCAAAAATTGTACTTTTTAACAACGAAGATAAAAAGACTGACATTGATTTGCCAAATGGTAAAACAGCAACAGATAAATTTGTTTTGGTTTTATTTTTCGACACCAAGCAATCCGTAAAAAATTTAGTTGAAATAAATCAGAAATTAGAACAGACATTAAACCGTTTTCAGAATAATGCCTGTAAAGGTGCTTCGGAAATAGAATACATTACTATATGTGCAGAAGAAAAGCCGGATGTTTGGAAAAAATATTTGCAGGATGGAAATCTGATAAATTCAAAATTCAACGGTAAAAAAACAAATTACCTGGCTAAAAAAGCGACAAACGATGAAGCA
>CAZRNW010000205.1:0-6701 GCA_964601535.1 uncultured Flavobacteriaceae bacterium | reverse complement strand
CCCGGAATAGAAATTATTTCATTCTCCTGATTTTCCTGAGCTAAAGCAGAACCAAATCTTACTTTTAATTGTTCTGCCTGTGTTTTAATAATACTGCATCCTTCTTTAATATCTTCGGTAATGATATTGCCACCAAAAGGAATTACTGCAGTGTGGCGGATAATGCCATCATAAAAAATAGCAACATCAGTTGTACCACCACCAATATCCACCAAAACAACTCCGGCTTCTTTTTCTTCATCACTTAAAACAGCATCAGCACTTGCCAATGGCTCCAAATGTAAATCGATGGATTCAAGTCCGGCGCGGTTAACGCACTTGAAAATATTTTTTACTGCAGAAACTTGTCCCGTAATGATATGGAAATTTCCTTCTAAACGGATACCTGCATGTCCGATAGGATTTTTAATGCCGATTTCGCTGTCAATAATATATTCCTGCGGAATAACATGAATTATTTCTTCACCCGGACTCATTACTAAACGATGCATGTTATCAATTAAAGTATCCACATCTTTTTGATTAACCTCATCATCTAAAGACTGACGTGTGATCATGCCGCGATGCTGAACACTTTTAATATGTTGGCCTGCTATTCCAACAATTACTTCACCAATATCCACATTTGCTTTATCGGCAGCGATAGCAACAGCTGCTTTAATAGAGGCAACGGTTTGTTCAATGTTCACAACAACGCCACGGTTAACACCAAGTGATTCGGCTTTACCGATACCTAATATTTCAACTTTACCGAATTCGTTTTTCTTACCAACGATTGCGGCAATTTTAGTTGTTCCAATATCCAATCCAACCACTAAATCAGATTCTAAGTTTTGATTGTTTGAACTAAGGTTCTTTTCCATACGTCTTATTTTTTGGTGCAAACCACCTGGTTTTTATATTTTAAACT
Source organism: uncultured Flavobacteriaceae bacterium (assembly GCA_964601535.1). Classification (GTDB taxonomy): domain Bacteria; phylum Bacteroidota; class Bacteroidia; order B-17B0; family Aurantibacillaceae; genus JAHEYG01. The sequence continues at coordinate 5,791 of CAZRNW010000205.1, read as the reverse complement.
TATTGTTGAGTATTTATTCCAGTTGTCGGTTTTGTTTAAACCTTCACGGTAAAATACTTTTAACTTTTCAAATTTCTCTGCAATATCTGTGGCATCACCAAAAATAATTTTATGATTGCCGATGGCCGGATATATCTCAAATTCTTTTTCTTCATTTACACTTAACTGCTGAATTAAACCATTAAGCACGGTATCTTTTGTAATATAAGTTGCCATTTCATAGATATCGTCCAGCATACTTACTTCACTGAAAATTTCGTTTTTGGCAATTTCGCTTACCGAATACATACAACGCCGTGCATATGGTTCGTGAACATATCCGTTAACCACCAAAACCCTTGCCGTGTACTTATCACTCAGCGGCATTAATTTGCTTTGCGTATCTATATAGTAACTTTCTCCTCCCATTGTAAGTACACGAACCAGCGGTGTGCGTTGTGTAACATTTATTTTCACATCGCCATTTACATCTACACTCAAATCAGCGTTTTCGATAGCAGGATGCGAGTTCAGGGCTTTTTCAAGCGCATTGATGTTTACGTCTTTTACTTCCGCGTTCAGTAAAGCATCATGACGTTCAATAAAAAAATGTTTCACATCATCTTCATCTACAAACTGATTTTCTCCTGTAGCATTCACTGTTATATCCAGATTTCCCACTTTAACAAGACTTTCCTTTTTACTCACAAACGCCAACGAGGCCATCAGGCCAGATATTGCAATAATCCAAAGAACTGTAACAACTATTTTTTTATAATTTATTTTCAATTTCATCTTTTCTTCAGCATTTCTTCAATCGGTTGTACAAACTTGTCTATATCCCCTGCTCCCATCGTTAACAACACTTCAAGAGGTTTGTCTTTTAAAAACGCCAGCAGGTTTTCTTTTTTTACCAAATGCTTTTGTTCTGATTTCATTTTATCCAGCAGCATCTGAGATGTAACACCTTCAATCGGTAATTCGCGCGCCGGATAAATCTCAAGTAATATACACTCGTCTAACAAATCCAAACTTTCTGCAAATGCATCTGCGAAATCCCTTGTCCTTGTAAACAAGTGCGGCTGAAAAATTCCCGTCACTTTTTTATCCGGATATAATTGTTTTGCTGCACCAATTGCTGCTTTCAATTCTTCAGGGTGGTGAGCATAATCATCAACATAAACTAATTTTGATGTTTTTACCCTGTAATCAAATCTGCGTTTCACACCTTGAAAAGAACGTAATGCTTCTTTTATTTTTTCTGCCTTCACTCCCAGTTGTTGTGCAACCGCAACTGCTGCAATTGAATTTTCAACATTGTGTAGACCGGGAAGCCCAATGGTGACATCATTTACCGTCTCCACTTCGCTTTTAATATTGTAATGAAATTCTCCGTTCTCAACATGAACGTTTTCGGCACAATATCCCGTATTTAAATTTAGGGAGTAGATGAGCCTCTTATCGGTGAGCTTCAATTCGTTATCAACATTTTTTTTAACAATCAGTACACCCTCTTTTTTTACCTGTTTCGAGAACAAAACATAGCTTTCGTGCATCGCTTCCTTGTTACCGTAAATGTCTAAGTGATCTGCATCAACACTTGTAATTACAGCTATTTGCGGAAAAAGAGTTAGGAAAGAACGGTCATACTCATCTGCTTCCACCACCACATAAGCATCTTTGTCGTTTGGATTACCCAACAGCAAATTCGTACCATAATTTTTTGAAATACCTCCCATAAACGAGTAACAATTAATGCCCGCCGTTTTTAAAAGATGCGTCACTAAAGTTGTAGTAGTGGTTTTACCATGCGTTCCGGCTATGGCTATTGTTTTAAATTGTTTTGTAATCTCGCCAAGTACTTCCGACCGTTTTTTTATAACGTAATTTTGGGAACTTAAATACACATATTCGGCATGATTTTTAGGAACGGCAGGCGTATAAACAATTAAAACCTCATCAGGTTTATAATTGGAAAGGATTTTTTTGAGTAAATCTACATCCTCATTATAATGACAAGGAATCCCTTCTCTTTCCAATTCCGCCGTTAATGAAGTTGATGTTTTATCATAACCACAAACTTTTTTCCCATAATGCTCAAAATAACGGGCAAGAGCACTCATGCCGATGCCGCCGATGCCGAGGAAATAGTAGAGTTTATAGTCGAGGATTTGCATTGAGTTGGGAGTGGAGAGTTCGGAGTTGGGGGTTTAAGGTTTATAGTTTGCTAGTTTCAGGACTTCGTTTGCTATTATGTTGGCTGAATTCAGCAGAGCTAACGCTCCAATATTATTTTTCAATTCGTTTTGTTTTTTTTCGTCGTTCATTAAGGTAACTGCTGCTTTAACCAATTTCTCTTTCGCTTCGTCATCTCTAACAAGAATTGCCGCGTTCTTATTTACTAAGGACATTGCATTTTTTGTCTGATGATCTTCCGCTGCCGTTAACAATGGGACCAGAATACTTGGTTTTTTTACAATACACAATTCTGAAACTGCACCCGCCCCTGCTCTTGAGATGACACAATCTGCAACTGCATAGCCAAGGTCCATTCTTGAAATAAAATCTACAGCGCTTATGTTTTTATCTTTAAAAGAGGCGGTTTGTTGTTTCGCTGTTTCGAAATAAGGTTTTCCTGTTTGCCAGATGAGCTGAATGTTGTTATCGGCTAAAGCTTGTAAACCGGAACCTATGGCCTCGTTAATTCCTTTTGCTCCCAAACTTCCGCCAACGACCAATAATGTTTTTTTAGTAGAATCAAGATTAAAGAATTTTTGTCCTTCGCTTCTTTTTTGTTCAATATCTTTAATATCCTGCCTTACGGGATTGCCTGTTAAAATAATTTTTTCTTTCGGGAAGAATTGTTCCATTCCTTCATAAGCCACACAAATCTTACTTGCTTTTTTGGAAAGCCATTTATTTGTAACACCTGCGTATGAATTTTGTTCCTGTATTAAAGCAGGAATTCCCATCGAAGTTGCTGCTCTTAATAAAGGACCGCTTGCATAACCTCCGGTTCCAACAACCACATCGGGTTTAAATTCTTTTACAATCGAACGCGCTTTTAAAATACTTTTAAGAAGTAAAAACGGGAATTTTAAATTGGCTAAAGTGAATTTGCGCTGGATGCCGGCAATTGGGAGTCCGATAATTTTGTAACCGGCAGCGGGAACTTTTTCCATTTCCATTTTTCCGAGGGCACCTACAAATAATATTTCGACATCCGGCACAATGGATTTTATTTCGTTCGCAATGGAGACTGCAGGAAAAATATGGCCGCCTGTTCCGCCGCCACTTAATATGACTTTAAGCCGACTCAAGGTTCTCTTCCGTTTTATCTTCGCCGCTGCGGCTTACACTTAAAATAATTCCTATGGAAATACAAGTGAACCAAATGGAAGTTCCGCCCGAACTCACTAATGGTAAAGGCTGACCTGTAACGGGAAATAAATTCACTGCCACCGCCATATTAATTAATGCCTGAAATACTAAACTGAAGGCCAAACCAACCGCTAAATATCCACCGAAGGTTTTATCTGTATCGCGCATAATTTTTATGCCGCGGTATAAAAATATCATGTAAAGAAACAACATTATAAAACCAAGTACCAGACCGTATTCTTCCACAATTATCGCATAAATAAAATCAGATGAAGCCTGCGGTAAAAAAGCTCTTTGTGTGCTTTTTCCTGGACCCTTACCAATTACACCACCAGTTGCAATAGCGATTTTTGCTTGTTCACTTTGGTAATTACTTTTTGAATCACCTTTTGAGAAATTTTCTATACGAGCTTTCCATGTTGCCCCACGTGGAATCGCATTCGGGAACTGATAAACTACCACTCCTAACAATAAAGCAAACAACATACAAGCACCAACAATCATCAGCATAAATTTTATTTTTATTCTGCCGATAAACATCAGAAACATGCAATTCAAAAATAATAAAGCGGCGGTAGAAAAGTTAGCGGGTAAAATTAAAGCGCAAATAATTCCAATTGGAAGCAAAAGATATTTCATTACGGCTTTGAATTCTACCAATTGATCTTGTTTAGTTGTTAAGACCCTTGCGACGTACATTAACAACATAAGCTTGGCCATGTCTGATGTCTGGAATGTTAATCCGATGCCGGGAATCTCCAGCCAACGGTTGGCTTCACCGGCACTTACACCACTTAATAATGTATAGATCAATAACGGAATTGAAAGTATAAAACCAATTTGTGCGACTTTTGAGAACACAGTATATTTAATTTTATGAAACAGGTAAGCTAAACCAAATCCCATTGCAATTAGTATGACCTGCTTATATAAATAATACTCGGTATTCCCTTGTTTAAATTTATAGGCAAGCGTAACGATGGCACTGTAAACTACCAATATAGATACCAACGACAAGATTAACATTATCGCCCATATCACTTTATCGCCTTTTAAATAATTAAAAAACTTCATTACGCTTTGGTTTTAAATTTATAGTCCGCGAACTGCTGCCTTAAATTGCATACCTCTGTCTTCGAAGTTTTGAAACAAATCAAAACTTGCGCAAGCCGGAGATAACAATACTGCATCACCTTTCTTAGCTAATTTGTAAGAAGCTGCAACTGCTTCCTGCGCTGTTTTTGTTTCAACAATAGTTTCTACTAAGCCTTCAAATGCTTTTATGTTTTTTTTATTGTCAACGCCTAAACAAACAATGGCTTTTACTTTTGTCTTAACGATTTCAGTTAATTCATTGTAATCATTGCCTTTGTCTTGTCCGCCGCACACCCAAATGGTTGGTTTTTCCATGCTTTCAAGCGCATACCAGGTTGAGTTTACGTTTGTCGCTTTTGAATCGTTAATGAATTCAACACCGTTGATAGAAGCTACGAATTCCAAACGGTGTTCTACGTTTTGGAAATCCTGTAAACTTTCGCGGATAGTTTCTTTACGTACGTCAACGATGCGCGCTGCTAATGAAGCAGCCATTGAATTGTAAACGTTATGTTTACCTTGCAGAGCTAATTGTTCAATTGTCATAATTAAGGGATTTTGGTTTTTATAGTTAAGGGTTAATTGATTCTCGTTTAAATAAGCGCCGTTGCCTTCGATTTTTTTTTTAATGCTGAAGGGAACTTTTTCTGCTTTTATTTCATGATGCTTCATGAACTCTTCCATCACTTTATCATCATCACAATAAACAAATGCATCCTGCGCTGTTTGGTTCTGGGTAATTCTGAATTTTGATTTTGTATAATTCTCAAATTTGTAATCGTATCGGTCTAAATGATCAGGCGTGATATTTAATAACACGGCCACATCCGCTTTGAATTTGTACATGTCGTCTAATTGAAAACTGCTCAATTCTAAAACGTAGTAATCAAAATTTTCTGTCGCCACCTGGTAAGCAAAACTTTTTCCGACATTCCCGCCTAAGCCAACATTGTAACCTGCTTTTTTAAGAATGTGGTAAGTAAGCATGGTTGTAGTTGTTTTACCATTGCTTCCGGTAATGCAAATTTTCTTGGCATCGGTATAACGTCCTGCAAATTCTATTTCAGAAATCACGGGAATGTTTTTTGCTTTTATTTTTTGTACCAGCTCTGCTTTTTCAGGTATGCCGGGACTTTTTATAACTTCCGTTGCATTCAACACTAATTCTTCGCTGTGTTTACCTTCCTCAAATGCAATATTGTTTTCCTGTAATGGCGTTTTATATTTTTCTTTAATGGAACCTTTGTCCGATACAAAAACATCATAGCCCTTCTGTTTAGCCAGTATTGCACTGCCTACTCCGCTTTCGCCGCTGCCTAATATGACCATTCTCTTT
>CAZRNW010000204.1:0-6798 GCA_964601535.1 uncultured Flavobacteriaceae bacterium | reverse complement strand
GTCGGCGGATATTTTTGGATTGAAGTATGTCATTCTGCTTTGCTGCTAACGTTTTCCGGCTACCAGTAGTTGGCGTTTTGAAACACTCAACTGTCTATACCGACAAAAGGTTGTTTAAAGATACAAAACTTTCTATTACCTCGTCCGCGCCAATTACTGGTAGGTGGTGTTAGTACCGAGTACCGGCGCACACAGCTCAGTACGTTTTACAGGTCTAACCGTCAATTGTCCTTTAGTATAAATGGTAAAAAAGCTTTGTTCTTTTCGTATTCAAACTTTAGCATTTTTTTTAATGGTTCATTGTTACGCATTAAAAGAAACATAGCGCCCTGTGCCCGAAGCAGTCTTTCGTTATTGTCAACGCCAAGATTTACTTTATATAATTCTTTGAGTGCTTTTACAAATTCATTGTACATATTAAACTCTTCGCCTTCCATATTGGCAGCGATTGATGAAAAGCAAAAAGCTTCTAATTGGGGTCGTCGTATTTTTTCAGTCTTTTCGATGTCGTTGCGTCCGCCGCACACAAAACCAACATAATAACCCTGCGGATTAATTTTGAAAACAGAAAAATATTTTACGGCAACGTTGAGTAATTTATCCATTGTAACGGTGTCTTTAGGAACGCGCATTTCAACAGTCTTTGAAATTAGGTCGGTCATTACGCGATTAAAAAGGGTGTCTTTGGAGAGGAGTTTAATATACTCTTTTTGAAGTGTGAGGCTGTCATGTATTTGAAGTAGTAAAGAGTCGCGTGTGTTAGAAGAAAAGTTTGTAAGTAAATGAATAATGTAGCTTGTGTTTTTAACTATGTCCGAGAAGCATCTTTTGCTTTTTGTTTCCGTTGTCCCTTTAATTAAGTACGGCTTGTCCTTGTCACCCGATTTATAACTTGCTTTTTTAACATAAACGAAGTCGGCATAAAAGTCTTTGACGTCGCATTTTGTCTGAGCGAAAAGGTCGACCGTCAAAGTTGTCAAAAGGAGAATGATTATTTTTTTTGTCATAATATTTTTTGTCTACCAAAATGTCTGTCCGCCGGTATTGGTACTAACTTGTTTATACCCGCTATTCTATAGCGCCAATCTAGCCCCCGTTGGGTAGATTAGCGCTACTCGGTAGCGGTTTATTAAAGTTAGGTATTTACTATAAATAATCAAAAGGCGAAGCGATTTTCTGAATACTTTGGCTGCTTACGTGCGTATATATTTCAGTGGTTTTACTGCTGCGGTGACCTAACATTTCCTGTATGTAACGCAAATTAGTGCCATTTTCCAATAAATGCGTTGCATAACTATGCCTTAACCAATGTAAGGTAACGGGTTTTTTGATGCCGGCTTTATAAACTGCTTTTTTCAAAACTTGCTGTAAACTTCTTTCATCATATGTTGCGCCTTGATTTTGCCCCTCAAATAACCAAATTTTAGGCTGATGTAATTTCCAATAATCCCTTAACAGCAAAAGTATCTTTTCGCTCAGCGGAACTATTCTGTCTTTTCTGCCCTTTGCCTGTTTAATAATCACCAGTTTTCTTTTGGAATCAATGTTTTCCGGCTTCAAATTCAAAACCTCACTGCAGCGCAATCCGCAGCTGTATATTAAGCTTAACATAGCCTTGTGTTTTATGTTCGGCAGCGCATCTAATATCAATTTCACTTCTTCTTTACTCAAAACATTTGGCAGTATTTTTTCACGCTTCGGGCGATGCACGAGCTCCGGATTTAATTTCGAATTTTCTATGGTTCTGAAAAATAATTTAATTGCATTCACCACCTGATTCTGATGCGAAGAAGATAATTTATTTTTTAATATGTAGTCATTGTTAAACACAATGAGGTCATCATTTGTTATTTCATAAATTGGCTTAGAGGCGTAAAACCTTAAAAAAGTTCTTAGCGCATCCGAATAAGTTCCAATAGTGCTTTCGCTATAACGACGAGAACGCAGCCAATTTTTAAACGCTTTTATTTTTTGTTCAGAATCTCCCCGCAAAACCTCTAATTGAACATTTGCTTTTGGCGGAATGGGATTCTGAAGCGGTATTTTTTCATTCACGTAATTTACTTTTATGCCTTTTAGGGCAAAAAGATTTATTATTCCGACCGGAAGATCTTGTTTATACAAAACATGCCAGGCCTTTTTAGATTTACTCCATTTAGCCTGAGGCAAAGTTTTAATTAAATTAATTGCCTCACTATCGTAAGGGAATTTTAAAAATAAACGCGGACTGTTTTCGTACAAGCCGTGTTCCATTTGTATTTGTGTTATCATAACACAAAAGTAAAAGCATAAATAAAAAAGTGTTGCTACAATTTGTAGCATTTTTAGAAAAACTAATCCTGCCGTATCCTGTAAGCGAAATTAATGGTGGCCCCAAAATTATCTTTGGATTTAGAAAACACCGCCGGCCTGTTGGTAGGGCTTTTAGTTTCGAAATAATCGTAACTGATTAAATTATAACCAATACTCCGGTAAACATCAAAACCAATTAACACTTTACCAAATACAAACCCCTCGAAGAAAATTTTTAATTGATTTTCCCTCACCCGCACAAAATCATCATCATACTTTTTCTGTATCCTGAACGAGCGCTGTGCCGAACGGAAACCTATGCCCGTGTAAATTTTCTTTCCCAAAGTAAATTCAAATCTGTAATTCCCCGGTAAGGTTCCGTACATTCTGAATTTATCGCTCACTTTCCAGTCAACACCAAGCAAAGGCATAAAAAAATGACCCCAGCAATCACTGTTATAATACAAACCCCCGCGCAACTGGAATTTTGGATTAAACACACGCGTCACCAAACCAATGCCGCCAATCTGATAATCGTAATCTAAATTATCAGCGAAGTCTGAATTTATTTTGGGAATTACAATACCCGCAAATTTCCATTTTTCGTTTTTGCTTTGTAGTTGCACGCCAAGCGGCATGCCAATGGAATATAAATTATAATTTACATTAGCGCCACCCGTATCTCTGCTCACCATTAATTGCTCTGCATTTACACGTAAAGTAAAAACATGGCCGTGCCCGAATTTTACGGGTAAAAACAAACTCATGTAATAATCCTGAGCCGTAAATTTATTTTTTGTGCTATCGTAATAGCTGGAAGTGAAATACTGGGCGTTAAAACTAACTATATCAATATTGGGCTGCGCCTTTACGGATGAAGGAATAATAAAAGAAAAAACAAAAATTGCTTTTGAGAGAAACCGAAATGAAGGATGAGTTTTCAATTAATCAAATATAGAAAAATAAGAATAGGAATTACTTTTCCAGCACAAGTATTTCTACACGGCGGTTAGCCTGTTCTTTAGCAGAGCTATCCTCAACGGGCTCCTTGGGTTTACTGTGACCGTAACCCTTATAGCTTAACCGCTCTTCACTAATTCCTTTAGCAACCAGATATTCATAAATAGCCTTGGCGCGCGCTTCCGATAAATTTTTTTCCCTCGTGTCGAAATCAAGCCCGTCTTCGTCTCCATTGGTACAACAAACATGCCCCTGTATTTCAACTTTTAATTTCGGATTATCTTTCATGGTTTTTAAAAGTTTTTGCAAAGCCGGTACGGCCGATTCTAAAATTAAATGGCGTCCGGGCACAAAACTTAAACCTTCAATAGCGATACTTTCACCGCTGTTTAATTCTTCAATTTCCTTTTTCTTTTCTTTCGGCGGCACCGAATCTTTTGGTGTTTCTAAAAAAGATTCTGCAACCTTTAAAGTAACTATGGGTTCAAAATAAACGTCTACGCGTCTGAATTTAGCTTCGCCTTCAGGAGAAGAGTTGACCTTAGAAAACCTTTCTCCTTTTCCTTCACACACATAAATATTTATATAAGATGATTTTTTAGAAAGAATATAGTTTTTTACAATCTCGGCACGTTTTTGCGAGAGCGATAAATTATATTCTGCAGAACTTAAAAAATCTGCAAAGCCATAAATCGCTACATCCACATTTTTGTTTAACGAATTAACAGCAGAATCCATCCGCAAAAAATTTTGTGCCGACTCCGCTTCATTAATTCCAAAATACAAACGCAGGGTATCGGCCTTCTTTTGTGAGAAGCCTACAGAAAAAACAAAGCAGAAAGCTAATAAATACCATTTGTACATAGCCATAAAGATAACGAAAAAAGCCCCTCGGGGTTACATTAGGAAATAAACGGAAATTCATTACCTTTAGTATAACAAAAATTAAGGCCACAATGAAATTTTTCTTTTTAGGAAGCGTCCTTCAGATTCTTTGTTTCTTTACACACAGGTTACACGCACAGGAATGGAGCAAAAACCTTAAACCGGATGCTACTTTCGCTGAGCAAAAGGAAGCTTTTTATAAATATTATAAAAACATTCCGCTAGGCTGGAGCAATAATGAAGACGAACGCATGTTGTTTATGCGCAAAGAAAGGGCGCTTCGCTATTATGATTTACATTCTCCGGGAATTAATCCGGAACAGGAAACCTGGAACGCGTTTCTGCAAATACAAAATCAATCCCAAAATAAATCAGCCCAGGCTGCAGCCGCTAACTGGTCATCGCTTGGTCCGTTTGGCCCAATAAGTATTGCAAACGGTGCAGGCAGGCTTATATCAGTAAAAATCGATCCCACAAATAATAATATAATTTGGGTCGGTTCAGGCGGTGGCGGTTTATGGAAATCAACTACCGGCGGAAACAATTGGGTGCCCATGCAGGCAGGCATGCCAAACTTAGGCGTAGCAGATATTGCTATCGACCCAACAAACACTAACAATATGTACATTGCAACCGGCGATAAAGAGGCTGGCGGTTATTCGTTTGGTGTTTTCAAATCAACTAACGGCGGGCTCACCTGGGCACAAACACCATTAAGCTATAGCATTACACAAAACAAACACGTTTCACGCCTGCTGTTAGACAATACAAATCCCAATAAGATTTTTGCAACTTCGAGCGATGGTATCTGGCGCACAATGAACGCAGGCACAAGCTGGAGCCTTGTAAAACCGGGAGTTTTTTACGATATACAATTTAATTCCGCAGGAACAAATACACTTTATGCAACGTCCGACAGCGTATATAAATCTATTGATGGCGGAACAACCTGGAAATCTATGCCCACATCACCCACCTTTAGTGTTACCTGGGGCACACGCGTTTTAATATCAACAACAGCGGCCGACCCGAATTATTTGTTTGTTCTGGATAATAATTACAAAGCCTATAAGAGCGTAAACGGGGGCGTTACGTGGACAAACATTTTTTCTACCGTTATCGGATTCGGCGCTTATGATATGGTGATTGGCGTTTCGCCTGCCGATACAAATGAAGTGTATATTGGCGGCGGCGCGTATTATAAATCACTCGACGCAGGCAAAACCTTTACCATGATGCCTTGTTGCATGGGTTTACATCTCGACCAGCAAAACATGACCTTTGACGCAAGCGGAACTACTATTTACGGCGTTAACGATGGCGGTGTTTACAAATCAACTAACGGCGCGCAAACATGGACAGATATCAGCAACGGACTAAATGTTACGGAATATTATAGATTTGGCTCCTCTGCAAACAGTAAAACCGAACTTTTTGCAGGAGGACAGGATAATGGAATTCACAGATACCGCGGCGGAAACTGGTTTGGGGTTTATCCGGGGGATGAAAGCGAGACCTTTGTGGATCCGCTCGACTCTAACACTTTTTATTGGTCACAAGGAGCGCTATTGGTGAAGTCAAATGATGCAGGATTAACTTATACTATATGTTTACAAGACACCGGAGATTATTTTTGTCCTTATGTAATGCATCCCACAAATAATCAAACTATATTTTTTGGCGGGAACATGGTAAAGAAAACAACCAATGGAGGCGCAACATGGACACCGGTATCTCCTGCTTTAGGTTATTATATAAATTCCATGGCGGTTGCTAAATCCAATCCAAACTATATTTACGCAGCAAGCATGTCGGGTATTTATACAACAACAAACGGAGGCCTAACCTGGAATAATATAACTTCTAATTTTCCATTATGGTTTGGTTTTGTTTATACAAGTTATATGGCGGTTTCGGCTACAAATCCGCTGCACGTATGGATAACGATGCCAGGTTATACTGCGGGAAATAAAGTTTTTGAAACTACTAACGGAGGATTAAGCTGGTTCAATTCATCAAGCGGACTTCCGAATGTAAACGCGCGCACTATTGTCTATAATAATAATTCGCTGAATGATGAAATTTATCTGGGAACAGACATCGGAGTTTTTTATAAGGACAACAGCATGAGCTCCTGGTTGCCTTATAACACAAATCTTCCGGCGGTAATTATACAGGAACTGGAAGTACATTATTTAACAGGAACATTGCGCGCCTGTACTTACGGAAGGGGTATTTGGGAGTCGCCTTTAATTACCGCCATTCCAATGGGGATTGAAAATAATTCTGTTTCGGAATCTCAACCGATTCTGTTCCCAAATCCGGCAAGCCATTTTATTAAAATACAAGGCGGTTCCGGAAACGAAAACATAAACAGCGTTTGTATTTATAATTTGATGGGACAAAAAATAATGCAGTTTGATTATTCTAAAATCAGCCTGAACGATGTAGAAATAAAAACAGAAAGCCTGAGCAACGGTGTTTATTTTATTGATATAAAAACCAACAAGGGAAACTACACACAAAAAGTAATAATTAGCTCAAACTAAAACCGGATGAAAACAGGTATATTTTATTTTTGTTTAGCCGCAACATTATTTTTAAATAAAACTGATGTGCTGGCACAAGACACATTTTCGATTGTTGGTATTGATACAATTA
>CAZRNW010000203.1:0-6799 GCA_964601535.1 uncultured Flavobacteriaceae bacterium | reverse complement strand
TGTAATGGGATTAATACTTGACGGAAAAAATTATGTCTCAAACAATCTTATTACAGTTTCAAAACTTTCCGGCTATTCTTCCGGCGAAATAATAAGTTCAGCTGAGAAAAATATATTGGCTTATGCAAAAGCTTTTCATGTTCTTTTTAATGATAATACGGCGAAAAAAATCACTGATAAAACAGAACGTATTTCAACGACTTTACTGCAGTTAAGCGAACTTCCGAATAATACCACAGGACAAAACTTTGCATTGAACACACAATTGTATGGTGTACTCTCTTTTATGACCAATGAGAAAAATCAGAAGGTGTATAAATTTCCTGAACACAATTTGAATTTGAAAAAATATTTTGGCGAGGAAAATTTTAAAGTATTAAGCAGTACTCATGTAAACGTTTCGCAGGAAAAGGTAAGCGATGAGAATGGAAATTCCTATAACCCGGTTTCTATTCCTGAAATTTCACATCAGTATAAGGGCAATACATCACCAACTACTCAATCTCCTGATTATGGACCGGCGCTTTGGAATGCAGCGGCAAGTTGCAATTACAGCAGTGGGCGTTCGCAGGCAATTTCAGCAGTAACGATCCACTTTGTGCAAGGAAGTTACGCAGGTTGTATCGGCTGGTTTCAAAATTGTTCTGCAAGTGTATCGGCTCATTATGTGGTTAGAAGTTCAGATGGGCAGATTACACAAATGGTACTTGAATCAAATACAGCCTGGCATGTTGGAAGCAATAATCCATATACCATAGGCATTGAACACGAAGGATATATAAGCAGCGCTTCCTGGTTTACAACTGCGATGTATACTTCTTCTGCAGCTTTATGCAGAGACATTTGCGGTAGTGGTTATGGCATCAATCCAAAGCGTACGGGTTTTTGGCCATGGTTAAATACCACGTATTACAATACATCTTCAATCCCGGGTTCCTGTGCAAAAATAAAAGGACATATGCATTTTCCTTCCCAAACACACACCGATCCCGGACCAAATTGGAATTGGGATTATTTTTACAAACTTGTAAATAGTCCGGCACCTGCACCAACAGTATATTCAACAGCAACCGGAAATTTTTATGATTCAGGAGGGGCTTCTTCCAATTACAGCGATGACGAACGTCTTTTATGGACCATTGCGCCTCCGGGAGCAACAAATGTTACGCTTACTTTCAGCAGTTTTAATGTGGAGAATACATGGGATTACATGTATGTATATGATGGTGCAGATGTTTGGGCACCCTTGATAGGTTATTACACAGGAACATCAAATCCGGGGACTTTAATAGCAAACAGCGGCACTATGACGATAGAGTTCCGTTCGGATTGCAGCACTACAGCTCCGGGATGGAATGCTTCATGGGTAAGTAATGCAACAACAAATACTCCCGCTAACTTAGCAATTACAACAGCAGTTTGCCCGAACCTCAATGTGGTATTAAACTGGACAAACAGTGGTCCCGGTTGGTATGTAGATGTTACAGATGATGCTACATGGACTAATTATTATAACAAAGCTGTCCCTAATTTAACAACAGTAGTTTGTCCCGGCTCATTCGCGAACATTACCTTCACAAATACTTTTCTGGCATTCCAGCCAAATACAACATATTACTGGCGCATCTGGGATGGAACTTCCCACACTTACGGAAATAGTTTTATGACTCCTTCCTGTAATTATAATAATCTGAATTGTTCAGGAGTTTTTGATGATACCGGCGGATCAAGCAGCGCTTATACTGGTAATGAAGATTATCTAACTGTAATACAACCTCCCGGGGCTGCATCCGTTACTATTTCGTTTACCAGTTTTGATTTAGAATTGAATTACGATTCATTGTGGATTTACAACGGAGGAAATACGAGTGCGCCACTTTTGGGTGTTTATACAGGTACAACGGGTCCTGGAACGGTCACCGCAAACAGCGGAACTATGGCAATACGTTTTAAATCGGATCCTTTTGTAAATAATTCAGGCTGGACATCCACATGGAATTGTATTCTGTCAACAGGACTGAATAATTCCTATTTGAATAATGACGCGTTTAAAATTTATCCAAATCCATCTGAAGGCATTTTTAATCTCATAGCTTCAACTGATCTGAAATTATCCCAGATAGAAATTTACAACGCTATCGGAGAAAAAATTAAACCAATAGCAACAGGAACGCAAAATAATTTTAAAATTGATCTCTCGGGTTACCCGAATGGAATTTATTTTATCAAAGTAATTCCTGAAGGAGGGCACGCTCGTAAAAATGAAAGCTCACAAAAATTAATAATCAATAAATAAATTACAGTCTTAATAATAAGAATATAATTAAAACCCCTGCAAAATGAAGAAAATTATAACCTTAACGATTGTCCTCTTTTCAGTTTTAGTAAATGCTCAACCTACTTCTTTTTCTTCACGCGGTATAGGCGGAGGCGGAGCTTTGTTTGCTGTTGCTATTAATCCTGCGAATAATAATGAGTATTATGTATCCTGCGATATGGGTGAATTATTTCACACCACCAATTTTGGTACTACTTATGATCAGGTTCATTTTACAGAATTAATCGGGGGACATAATTCAAAAGTGTGCTTCACAAATTCGGTTGGTTTATTGTATTCAGTGAGCTATGCAAATAATCAGGTTGTCCCAATGAAAAGTACAGATAATGGCGTAACTTGGTCGCCTTTACCGGGTAATCCGGATAATACTGAAGAAACATTTAGCATAGATGCAGATTATAATAACCCTTTGCGTGTAATCATTTCTTATTATGGTGCCATACATTTTTCAAATAATGGCGGAACTACTTTTACATCTATACACACTGCAACAAATGCGGGTGCCGGAAATGTAGTTGGTGGTGTTTTCTGGGACGGGAATAATATTTATGTAGGAACTAATGATGGCGTTTTAATTTCTACCAATGGGGGTACAACATGGAGCACTGCTGCCATATCAGGTCTACCTGCAACCGACAGAATCTGGAGTTTCGCCGGAGCTAAAGTAGGACCAACAACACGTTTCTTTTGCATCACAGCCGATGTAGCTGATTTGTATTGCGGAATTGTAGGCTCCGATTATTTTAATTACGCAAAAGGAATTTATTCTGTTGATTATGGTGCGGGAAACTGGGTTTCGAAAAGCACAGGCATAAATCTCGCCACAACATTTCCGATGTTTGTCGGTATGGCAACAAATGATTTAAATACAGTTTATCTTGCAGGAAGTAACAGTGCCTCGGAACCAATTGTTTTGAAAACTACAAATGCAGGAACAAGCTGGGCGAATACTTTCCAAACCGCAGGTAATGCAAATATTATTACTGGCTGGAGCGGACAAGGCGGAGACCGCGGATGGAGTTATGGTGAATGTCCTTTTGGTTTAGCAGTTGCACCTAACAATGCGAACTCAGTTATTTTTGGTGATTTTGGTTTTGTGCACAAAACTTCTAACGGCGGTACAGGTTGGACACAAGCTTATGTAAACGCTGCCGACCAACATCCTGCAGGAGCTAATACACCACCATTTGATACTTACCAGAGTGTAGGAATTGAAAACACAACGTCGTGGCAAGTACATTGGATGAACGCGACTAATATGTGGTCTTGTTTTTCTGATATCCGGGGAATCAGAAGCACAGATGCAGGGAATTCATGGACCTTCAATTACACAAATTATACAGCTAATTCTTCTTACCGGATAGCACAGCATCCAACTAACGGAACATTGTACATGGGAACGTCAAACATTCACGACATGTATCAAAGCACACGATTACAAGATGCAATTTTAGATGGAACGGATGCGAACGGAAAAATAATGTACTCAACTAATAATGGCGCAGCCTGGACCTTGTTGCATAACTTTAATCATCCTGTATTTTGGGTAGCATTAGACCCGAATAATTCAAACCGCGCTTACGCAAGTGTAATTCATTATAGTGGTGGAACAGGCGTTGGTGGTGTTTATGTAACTAACGATTTAAATAACCTCGCTGCATCAACATGGACATTATTACCAAATCCTCCGCGCACAGAAAAACATCCGGCTTGTTTAGTGGTGTTGAATGACGGAAAATTAGTTGCCACTTATTCAGGAAGAAGAACGAGTGCAGGAGCATTTACGGCAAGTTCAGGTGTGTTTATTTACGATCCTGCTTTGAACAGTTGGACAGATGTTTCGCATACAGGAATGTATTATTGGACAAAGGATATTGTAATTGATCCTAATGATGCTGCACAAAACACATGGTATGCGAATGTATTTAGCGGATGGGGCGGACCACCAAATGGATTAGGCGGAATTTATAAAACAACCAATCGCGGAACGAGTTGGACAAAATTAACGGGTACAACTTTAGACAGAGTCACTTCTTGTACATTTAATCCGCTTAATGCAAATCAGATTTATATTACAACTGAAGGACAGGGTTTATGGATTTCTCATAATATTAATAACGTAACGCCAACTTTCTCGATGGTGCCTTCTTATCCTTTCCAGCAACCGGAGCGAGTATTTTTTAATCCTTACGTCGCCGGTGAAATTTGGGTAACGAGTTTCGGAAACGGAATGAAAACCGGAACTGTAACTGCGACAGGAATTACTGAATTTGCCGATGCTAAAGATTTTGGAAATGATTTGTATCCGAATCCGGCAACAAACGAAATCACCATTAAAACAGAATTGAAAGCGGCAGATAAAGGAATGATTGTGGTGAGGGATATCACCGGAAGAAAACTTTACGAAGGCGAATTAAATTCTGAAACAAAAGTTGATGTTTCCAATTTCGCAACCGGAACTTACATTGCGAATGTTTTTGTGAATGGTAATTTGGTTAAAGTAAAAAAGTTTGTAAAGGTGGAATAAAACATCTGCGAACCTCTGCGTTAACCTCTGCGTAACTCTGCGAGAAAGACTTGCGGATTGCTAAACCAAAAATTCCGCAAGTTATAACCACAAAGAACGCCAAGGTTGCACAAAGGACACTAAGATTTCTAAATTGAAGAAAAACTAAAAAACTAAACGTTAAAACAGCTGCTTATTCACCCTTTTTAGGGGAAAACTCTGTTTTTGTCACTATAATTTAAAGTTTATCTTTGTTTCAGTCTGAAAAATGGAACAAAATCCAAATAACACTAGTGTCGCACCCTTTACATGTTCCTTTAGTCCGCAATTGCCTGAATTATTATTGAAACTGAATTGCAGTATTGCTATCAGCACTTATCAGGCGAACAAACTTGTTTTTATTAGTCCTGTTGATGAAAACCGCGTCACGCAATTACCCCGCGATTTTGCAAAACCAATGGGCTTCGAAATTATTGGTGATAGAATGATACTCGCCACAAAAGATGAAGTTACTTATTTCGAAAATTCCAAGGAGCTCGCCGTACATTATCCAAATAAAAAAAACACTTACGATAGTTTATTCTTACCGCGCACTACTTTTTACAGCGGACAAGTAGATATGCATGATGTTGCTTTAGGAAATGATGGCATTTGGGCGATTAATACTTCTTTCTCATGTCTTTGTCAGGTTACCGGAAATTTTAATTTCATTCCGAAATGGCAACCGAAATTTATTTCAAAATTAGTTTCTGAAGATCGTTGCCATTTAAATGGATTGGTAATGCTGAATGGCAAACCTAAATACGTTACCGCTTTAGGAACAACAGATACCATGCAGGGTTGGAGGGAAAACATTGTTAGCGGCGGTGTATTAATTGATGTTGAGACTAACGAAATAATTCTGGATAAATTACCAATGCCGCATTCGCCTATGTTACACAACGGAGAATTGTATATGTTGTTATCCGCTTCAGGTGAATTGGTAAAAGTAAACTTGAAAGAAAAAAAATACGAAGTCCTGAAAAGGCTTGAAGGTTTTTGTCGTGGTATGGATGTTTGCGGTGATTATTTATTTGTGGCCATGAGCAAGCTCCGTAAAAATTCTTCAACGTTTGCTAAACTTCCTTTCGCTGATAAAGCAGGCTCTGCAGGAATTAAAGTGATTCATTTACCAACTAATGCCATCGTTGGCGAATTTATTTATCAGGCGAGTGTAGAAGAGATTTACGCATTAAAAATTTTAAAAAATTCAATTCGTCCTAATATTTTAAATACGGCAAACCCATTACACAAATATTCGCTCAGCATACCGGGCAGTACATTCTGGGCCGACACAAGTCATATCAATCCTTAACTATAGAATTACAAACAAAAAAAAGAACAAAAATGAAGAAAAACTACAACTACAACAACCTGGTGAGGTATTACAACCGCAGCCGGAAAAAACTGAACAGTCTGGTTGAGCAAGGGAAGAACTTGTACAAGCAGGATATTCTGAAAAGACGTATTACACGTTTATTTCAATTATTAAGCGGCATGCAAACACAATTAAAACTCAGCACTGCAACATTTGCCTTAACTGCAGGTTTTATTTTGTTTCAGCCAAATGCTGCAGAAGCCCAGACTTTTGGTGCAAAACAAACCAATCCTTTCGGTTTATCTAATGGTGGTTCTTGGACCGTTCCAACTTTCGTTGATTTAGATAATGATGGTGATAAGGATGTATTATCGGGCACAGCAACGGGTGCTTTTGTTTATTATCAAAATATAGGAACTGCATCTTCTCCGGCATATGGAGCTCCTGCAACGAATCCTTTTGGTTTACTTGCAACAGCTAGTCCTTACTCTTGCGTAGCTATTGTTGATTATGATAATGATGGTGATTACGATTTAATCTCGGGCGCAAAAGACGGAAGTTTTTATTATTATTAAAATGGATGAACGGCCTCAGCTCC
>CAZRNW010000202.1:0-6804 GCA_964601535.1 uncultured Flavobacteriaceae bacterium | reverse complement strand
GTTGCTGTTTCTGATTTCAGGAAAGAACGCTTATCGCTTGTAACCAAAGCATATCCTTCTGTTAAAACTGTTACCGATCCTGATGAAATTTTATTATCAAGTGAAATTGATGCTGTTGTAATTGCAACGCCCGTGTTTGCTCATTTTCCCTTAGCGAAGAAAGCACTGGAAAATGGAAAGCATGTTTTACTGGAGAAACCTATGACTTCAACGGTAAAAGAGGCCGAGGAGTTAATAAATCTTGCAAAGCAAAAGAATTTATTATTAATGGTTGATCATACCTTTTTGTATACGGGCGCGGTTCGTAAAATAAAATCGCTGGTTTATGAGGGTGTTATAGGTGAAATGCAGTATTTCGATTCATCCAGAATTAACCTGGGATTATTTCAGCCTGATGTTAATGTATTATGGGATCTTGCACCGCATGATATTTCAATACTTCTTTATTTAAGCAATAGAAAACCTTATAGCGTAAATGCAACAGGTGTTTCGCACACTAAGAATGGAATAGAGAATGTGGCCTATTTGACGGTAAATTTTAAAGAAGATTTTATTGCGCATTTCAGTTGTTCCTGGACTTCTCCCGTTAAGCTCCGTACTTTATTAATAGGAGGCGATAAAAAAATGTTAATGTTCAACGACCTTGAACCAAGCGAGAAGATTAAGATTTATGACACAGGGTATAATCATAAAACAGATGAAGAAAAACAAAGAGTGTTGGTAGATTACAGAACGGGTGACATATTTATTCCTAAAGTTGAAATGAAAGAGGCCTTGTATGCTATGGCAGATGATTTCATCAATAGCATTGTAAACAAAAAGGAACCCGTTTCAAATTCTGCTATTGGATTAGAGGTTATAAAAATTCTTGAAGCTTCGCAAAGTTCTATTAAAAATAACGGGAAAGAAATTTTATTATAGTATGGAAATTTTAAATATAGACGAACCAAGGAAGACGCTTGTTAATGTTAAAGTAGGAAAAGGAGTTAAGATATTTAATTTCGTTAACGCCTATGGTTGCAGTATCGACGATAACACGAAAGTCGGAACATTTGTCGAAATTCAAAAAGGCGCAAGTGTTGGAAAGAATTGCAAAATCTCCAGTCATTCTTTTATTTGTGAAGGTGTCCACATTGAAGATAATTGTTTTATCGGACACGGTGTAATGTTCACTAATGATTTGTTTCCCCGCGCAACAAATCCAGATGGTTCACAGCAAACAGATAAAGATTGGACCATGGTAGAAACCTTTGTAAAGAAAGGGGCGTCCATTGGCAGTAATGCTACTATTCTTTGCGGAATTACTATAGGAGAAAATGCTTTAATAGGCGCAGGTGCTGTTGTTACCAAGGATGTTCCTGCAAATACAATAGTGGCAGGAAATCCGGCTAAAAAGATAAAAACGATTTAAGTGAAGACTAATCTCGATAAATATTTATATACCTGGCCGCACGAAGAACTGAATGCTCAGTCGGGCTGGAAAAAAAGTCAACACAAAGGATTTATTGAACATCCAATGCCGGAAACGGAAGAAATATTAGCAATCGATAGTCGCTGGCCGGGATTTTTTCCTTCAGCCATTTGTTTTGTGACAACAACTAATGGGAGTAAAACAGCATTAGAAAAAGTTGTTGGCGCAACTATTGTAAACTGTTTTCCTTTTATAGTCGCCCTTAGTTTTTGTACAAAACCACTTTCAAAAAGACATTATGTTAGAGAGGAATTCATGAAAGTGCTGGAGGAAGGAAAGTCGGTAGCCATTCAGTATTTTGAACCCGGGGAGTGTATTGATAAGTGCATGGATGCAATAAACTCTATTGAAGATACGGAAATTGATAAGAGAATAAATGCAACCGGATTGAAAACCACTAAAGCGCAAACTAACGATTGTAAAGTGTTTACAGATGCTTACATGGTTTATGAAGCGAAACTGGTAAAACCCGGAAAAGATTTTGAAGGACAGAAAATATTTGAAAAGCCTTATACGGATTTCGGGAGTCACCGGATTTTTTATTTAGAGATAGAAGCCATTCAGTTAAGGGAGGATATTTGCAAAGGTGAATCACAGGTACATTGGAGAAGTTTACCGTTATGGAACCCTAAAAACGAATTGCAGCCTAAGGTTGAGAGCGTTTCAAAACCTTTGATAGATGTAAAGTACCAGAAGGGATACGCTTCAGATTATATGTTCCCTGCAAAAAGTACAACAGCATTTTTTTACGATAAGATTGAGAATGGAATGTGTATTAAACATCTTCCTCCATTACCCGAAGATCAGGTAGAAGTGGATAACGACAAAGCCCGCTGGCCTTGCTTTTTTCCATCGTCGGTTGGAATGATAACTACCTGGGGGGAAGACGGAACACCGAATTTAATGCCCTGCGGTTCAACTTCTATTTTAATCCGACATCCATTATGTATTGCCATTTGCGTTTCTTACGCTAAAGTAAATGTACGTTATGCGCCGCGTGCTTCGCTTGACACTTTATTGAAAAACAAAAAATTCATCTGCGGTGTTCCATTCGTTAACGAAACTGTTATCAATGGGATTAAATACGCGGGTAATATTTCCTCAGCGCAGGACAAACATAAAATTGCAAATGCAGGATTGGCGTTTGTGAGCGAGGATGAAGGGCCATTATTAAATGCTTTACCTGTACATTTTAAATGTAAGGTAGTTGAAATCGTTAGGCTTGGAACGCATTTTCTTTTTCTCGGACAAACAGAATCTATTTTGGTAAGAGAAGATGTTTCAACGGAGAATAAATTAAACTGGTATTCATATCCTGATGTGGAAACGTCAAAAGCAGAAGTAAAATTATAAATAAGAAAAACATGAGTGCAACAACAATTGAAAAGTATCCCAAAAAAATTAACTGTCTTGATCTGAAAGGACAGCATCAGCAAATTAAGGCTGAGGTTTTCGCTGCCTTTGAAAAAGTGTATGAAAACACAGCTTTTTCCGGCGGGCCATTTGTAGAAGAGTTCGAGAAGGGATTTGCCGCATATACGCAAACTAAACATGTTATTGGTGTAAATAATGGTACGTCTGCTCTTCATTTGGCAATGTTGGCATTAGGAATAGGTGCAGGTGATGAAGTGATTGTTCCTGCAAATACCTTTATCGCCACTGCTTGGGGGGTTTCCTATTCAGGTGCAATTCCGGTTTTTGTAGATTGTGATAAGGATACCTGGGAGATTGACGCAACTAAAATTGAAAGCAAAATAACTTCTAAAACAAAAGCAGTAATCGGCGTTCATTTATACGGAATGCCTTTTGATATAGATGCGGTGAAAGCTGTATGCGATAAACACAAATTATTTTTGGTAGAAGACGCAGCTCAGGCACAGGGGGCCAGATATAATGGAAAATCAGTTGGCGGATTTGGAGAGATGGCCTGTTTTAGTTTTTACCCGGGCAAGAATTTAGGAGCCTGTGGTGAAGCGGGAGGTATTTCTACAAATAATGAGAATTACAAAAAGCATTTGCATAGTTTAAGAAATCATGGCAGCACCGAACGCTACTACCATGATGAAATCGGTTACAATATGAGAATGGGGGGCTTAGAAGGCGCATCCTTAACCATAAAATTAAAATATATTGAAGAATGGAATAACCGCCGCCGTTCTATTGCAAAACGTTATCAGAAAGAAATAAAGAATCCGAAAATTAAAATGCAAACGCAGCCTGCAAATACAGATTCGGTCTTTCATTTATTCGTTGTAATACCTGATGATAAAAATAAATTTGTTGCTTATCTGAATGAGTGGAATATTAATCCCGGCTTTCACTATCCGGTGCCCTGTCATTTGCAGAAAGCCTACAAACACTTAGGCTACAAGCAAGGCGATTTCCCTAATTCAGAAAAACTGGCTGCAAACTGCGTTTCTTTGCCAATGTATAACGAATTAACCGAGGAGGAAGTGAGCTACGTAATTAATATCATCAATAACTATTAATGAATAAAGAGCCGGTAATAATTTTAGGATTTGGCGGAAACGCTGTAGATTTTTTTGATACTGTATCTTCAGCCTATGAAATCATTGGTTTTGTAGATGATGAAACATCTAAACATTCATTGAGTTATAATGGAATAAAAGTTTACGGAAGAGAATTTTTAATTAAACATCCGGAAGCGAAAATAATTTCTTTGATAGGTTCGGAAAAAACATTTCAAATAAGAAATGAAATTATCAGCAAGTTTAATATTGATTCCAAACGCTTCGGAAAAGCTATTCACCCAAAAGCTGTTGTCTCAGCAGATGCTGTTATAGGCTATGATGTGGTAATTATGCCTGGAGTTGTTGTTACTTCCAATGCAAAAATAGGAAACCATATTTTTATTCTCGCCAATTCGGTTCTTCATCACGATGTAGAAGTTGCCGACTATACATTGATTGGTTCAAATGTTACCTTAGCGGGCCATGTGAAAATTGGCAAAAGTTGTTTTATAGGAAGCGGAAGCAGTATTATAAGCAATGTTTCTGTCGGCGAGTTCTCAATTGTGGGAATGGCTTCAAATGTCCTTAAGAATATTCCATCTAAATCAAAAGTGGTTGGTAACCCGGCCAGAACACTATGAGTAAAGCTGATATTTCAATACTAATTCCATTCTTAAACGAATCACCAAATATTAAAAATTTGGTTAATGAACTGAATGTTTTCTGCAAAGCCAATAGTGAAAAAACATTTGAGGTTATTTTTATTGATGATGGCTCAACGGACGATTCTGTTAATCTGTTAAAGAACGAGACCTGTAATTTTAAAAGCTCCATTATTAAATTATCAAAAAACTTTGGTGCACATGCAGCATTAAGGGCAGGAATTTTGAAAGCTGAAGGCAATTACATTACTTTCATGTATGCCGATTTGCAGGATCCTTTAGACTTGATTAACCGCCTGTATGATAAATGCTCTAAGGAACAGAACGATGTATGCTGGGCAAGCCGCGAAAATTTCACAACCGGAATATTTCAGAGGATGTTCAGTAAACGATACGCATCTCTTATTAAAAAACACGTTTCTAAAGATTTCCCTGAAAATGGTTTCGACATTGTTATGTTCAATCAAAAAGTAAGGGATGTACTAAATACTAATATCGAAAGCAATTCATCTGTCTTTTTGCAAATTCTCACATTAGGTTTTAAAAGCACCTCCATCCGCTATGAAAAATCAGAAAGAAAAGCAGGACAATCGAAATGGACTTTTTCAAAGCGTTTAAAGTTGCTCGTAGATTCGTTCGTTTCTTTTTCTTATGCTCCCATAAGATTTGTAACGGTAATTGGATTTGTGTTATTTTTTGCAGGAGTTTTGTTATCGCTATACCTGGTAATCCGTAAATTTATCTGGAACGACCTGGCTGCCGGCTGGCCTATGTTGATCTCCATTTTAATTTTAGGTTTTGGCATTACAAATATTTCATTGGGTATTATTGCCGAATATTTATGGCGTACCCTCGACAGCAGCCGTAAACGGCCAGTATTTATTATCGACGAAATCATAGAATTAAAAAAATGAAATTGAATATTTTAGTCACGGGAGGCGCCGGCTTCATCGGATCTCATCTAACAGATAAATTATTATCCTTAGGACACAATGTTAATGTGCTGGATAATTTAGTAAATGGCAAGGAAGATAATCTTTCAGAAGCTTCGAAAAATAATTCATTTAAATTTATTAAGGGCGATATTTTAGATAAGGAAACTTGCGACCATACTTTAAAAGGAATCGATATTGTTTATCACCTGGCTTGTCTGGGTGTACGTCATTCCTTACATAGCCCTTTCGAAAATCACCGTGTGAATGCTGAAGGCACTTTAAATATTCTGGAAGCCGCACGTAAGCATAAAATCAAGCGGTTCTTTTATATTTCAACTTCTGAAATTTATGGCGACATAAAGCAATTTCCGATTGATGAAAATGGAGTTCCTCTGCCAAAAACAGTTTATGGCGCAAGTAAATTAGCCGGAGAGAATTATGCTTATTCCTATAACAAATGTTTTGGTATGGATGTAACTGTCCTCCGGATTTTTAATAATTATGGTCCCCGCGCACATTACGAAGGGGATGCGGGCGAAATAATTCCACGTAGTATTGTTAATCTCTTATATGGAAAAGCACCAATTGTATTTGGTGACGGAAGTGTAACCCGCGATTTCTTTTATGTAAAAGATACAGCTGCTGCTTTAGCTCAGTTGTTAGATATAAAGGGAATTACCGGAGAGATAATCAATATTGGCACCGGAGAAGAAATTACAATGAAAAATTTACTGGAAGAATTAATCCGGGTGATGAAGAGTCCTTTAAAAATTGAGTATCATGAAGACCGCCCTGCGGATGTTCCGCGTTTATGGGTGAATCCTTCTAAGTTTAAAAAATTAACAGGATTTAAATCAGCTTATTCTTTTGATGAAGGATTAAAGGAAACTGTAAAATTCTATACTGAATTGAAATCCGGGAAAGATCTTATTTCAGAAATAAAAATTAAAAATTGGGAGAAGTAAATATGTCAAAATTACCAATAGCAAAACCATATCTCACTGCCGACGAAGCACAGAGTGCTTATGATGTTATTTTAACGAATTGGGTAACGCAAGGACCAAAAGTACAGGAGTTCGAAGAGAAATTCGCCAGTTATGTTGGTTCAAAGTATGCGGTTGCTGTTTCAAATTGCACAACGGCTTTGCATTTGGCAATGATTGTAGCCGGAGTTAAAGCAGGCGAAGAAGTTATTTGCCCGAGCATGAGTTATATTGCAACGGCTAATTCTATTAAATATGCAGGCGCTAAACCGGTTTTTGCCG
>CAZRNW010000201.1:5763-6815 GCA_964601535.1 uncultured Flavobacteriaceae bacterium | reverse complement strand
GCCATGGGTAATGAAATTTTTGCGTTGTCATAAAACCCCGCACTTGTCCGGTAATTTTTGAATGTGGCCTTCTTTATCTTCAGCTACAATATCTTTTAAACAAATATTTGTTGCACGGTCGCGACCCTTGGTTAAATAATTAATAGTTTTTTTCGGGAAAGTATTTCCTACAACTGCCGATTCGAAATGCCCCTTACTATCCTGAAAAGTAATCTTGAAACTTTTCACCACATCCATGTAAGGATTACCATACTTGTCCAAAGCAAAAACTTTGTATTCTGTCTCATCAAAATCAGCTTTGAAAAACGGATCTTCTTTGGCAATTTTTATTTTTTCAATCTCTTGGGAGAACAAAAAAGATGGAAGCAGTAAAAAACTGAAGGCTATAAATTTCAAAAATTTCATTAATTAAATTTATAACGAAAAAACAGGATTTGGTTACAGAAAACAACTAGTTATTTATCCTCTGATGTTAATTACTTCACCAAAGTTCCATAAAGCTTCTCGCGTTGCTCCTTAACAATCGGACTTTCCAGATATTCATCATAGCTGCAAGTGCGGTCAATAATGCCTTTTGGTGTTAATTCTATAATACGGTTGGCTACTGTTTGTACCAATTCGTGGTCATGACTGGTAAACAAAATAGTTCCTGTGAAATCCTTTAAAGCATCGTTATAAGCAATGATACTCTCCATATCGAGGTGATTGGTTGGCTCATCAATAATAAGCATGTTAGGATTCACTAACATCATACGGCTGGTCATACACCGTACTTTTTCTCCTCCCGATAACACATTGCATTTTTTCATAACTTCTTCGCCGCTGAATAGCATCTTACCTAAAAATCCGCGGACGTAACTCTCATCTTTGTTGGTACTGTATTGCCTTAGCCAATCGATTAAATTCAAATCTGTTTTAAAGAATTCAGTATTATCATTTGGAGAATAACCTTTGTAAATGGTTGTCCCAAATTTATATTCGCCTGAATCCGGTTTATCGGCTTCATTTAAAATATCAAACAATGCTGTAATGGCTAAATGGTTTTTTGCAAT
>CAZRNW010000201.1:0-5753 GCA_964601535.1 uncultured Flavobacteriaceae bacterium | reverse complement strand
AAAGCAATTTTATCTCCTTTACGCACATTGAATGAAGCTTTGCTAAAAAGCACACCATCTGCATTTGATTTTGATAAGTTCTCCGTTTCTAAAATCTGATCACCGGCTTCACGCTCTTGTTTAAAAATAATTCCCGGATAACGGCGCGTACTCGGTGGAATTTCATCCACTACCAACTTCTCCAATAATTTTTTACGTGAAGTAGCTTGTCTCGATTTACTCGCATTGGCACTAAATCTCCGAACGAAATCCTGTAGCTCGGTTCTCTTATCTTCAACCTTTTTGTTTTGGTCGGCACGTTGCTTTAAAGCGAGTTGACTCATCTGATACCAAAAACTATAATTACCCGTATAAGTTCTTAATTTTCCGAAATCAATATCGCAAACATGCGTACAAACCGTATCTAAAAAGTGACGGTCGTGACTAATAACAATAACCGTATTCTGAAAGTCAGCTAAAAAATTCTCGAGCCAGGTAATAGTCTCAACATCCAAATCGTTGGTGGGCTCATCCATTAATAAAATATCAGGATTACCGAATAAGGCTTGCGCGAGTAATACCTTTACTTTTTCTTTACCTGTGAGGTCTTTCATTAATTTGGCATGCGTCTCCGTTCCAATTCCCAAATCTGAAAGTATTTGGGCTGCGTCGCTATCTGCATTCCATCCATTCATCTCCGCAAACTCTGCTTCCATTTCCGAAGCTTTTATTCCATCAGCATCACTGAAATCAGGTTTAGCATAAAGGGCATCTTTTTCTTTAATGAGTTTGTGTAATTTTTTATTACCCATAATTACAGTATCGAGCACAGCAAATTCATCAAACTCAAAGTGATTTTGTTTTAACACACTCATGCGCTGACCTGGAGTGATGTCTACTTGTCCTTTTGTGGCATCAATTTCGCCCGAAAGGATTTTCATAAATGTAGATTTACCTGCGCCGTTTGCTCCGATAATGCCGTAACAATTTCCGGGTGTAAACTTAACATTCACCTCATCGAACAAAACACGCTTGCCGTATTGCAAACTGATATTAGTAACTGTAATCATGATTCTAAAAAATTCGTGGCAAAGATATAAATAAAAAGGGGTATTTTGAGGGCTTAATTATACCTTTGACGCATGCGCATTTTGGCTTTTTTCCTGGTTTTTTCACTCTCGGCGGGTGCGCAAGGGATATATAATGCGAAAATTAGCGATTCTTCAACAAAAGCCGGAATTCCATTTGCAAGCATCGGTATAAAGGGGAAGAATATTGGGACTGTAGCCGATGAGAAAGGGAATTTTGAGCTCAATATTTTGAAATGTGATGAGGATGATACTCTTAAAGTTTCGGCTATTGGCTATAAGACAAAAGGCTTCACCGTTTCTGAAGCAAGACAATCGATGAGTAAATTAATTATGCTGGAACCTTTGGTGGTAAAACTCAATGAAGT
Organism: uncultured Flavobacteriaceae bacterium; assembly: GCA_964601535.1. Classification (GTDB taxonomy): domain Bacteria; phylum Bacteroidota; class Bacteroidia; order B-17B0; family Aurantibacillaceae; genus JAHEYG01. Next base: position 4,318 of record CAZRNW010000201.1, on the reverse strand, counting down.
TGTCGTCATTTCAAAAAAAGTGAAACGCAAAGTATTGGGAACCTCAAAATACAGCACAAAAAATTGTTCAGCATTTCAGGGTTTAAATGGTAATTGGAAAGGCGAAGAAGCGGCTATCCGCGCAAATAACCAAAAAGGCAAATCTGTTTTTATCGAAGACTTTAATTTTTACATCATTCAAAATAAATATGAAGACTCTTTAGTGTTTCGTTTGATGCTGTATTCAGTTAATGCAAAAAATTTACCCGGCGAAACATTTTTAAAGAAACCAATAATTTTTAAAACGGCAATTAGGCAGGGAATTGTTCATGTAGATTTAAAAAATTACAATATAATTTATAACGATGATTTTTTTATTAGTCTGGAATGTTTAATGGATAAAATGGATCAGACTAAATTTTGTTTTGCAGGTTCAATTAACGTTCCTTCCTACGTAAAAACATCAGCTTTTGGAAACTGGTATCAGCCATCGGGTAATGGAAAGAAAGCAGGCGGAGGCGCCGATTTGAATGTAACGGTTTCTTATCTGAAATAGTTATCGGAAGAGAGTAACATATCCCTTGAGTATTTTGTGTTTACCCTCAAATAAAATTACATCGGCCATAAAGAAATAAGTTCCCGCTTCGCATTTTTTACTGTTATGCATATTGGTTCCATCCCAGCCACGGTCAACTTCTTCCGAATTATATATTTCAATTCCCCAGCGGTCATAAATCCACAATCTTTCCTTTTTCAGATAATTTCCGCCAATGTAAAAGATATCATTAATACCATCACCATTTGGTGTAAATACGTTTGGTGTGATAAGCTTTTCGCAGTCTAAATAAATTACATTAACGCTGTCACTCGCCATACAACCATTTGTATCAGCCACCATTACCCAATACAAACCGGGGCTGTTATAAACATTAAGCAAAGTTGATGTAGTACTATCTGACCATAAGATATACGGAACATTTGGAACTGTAAAGGTAATTCCTGTTCCGAAACAAATGCTTGTATCCGGACCAAGATTAACAACAGGCGCTATGAAATAATTTACCGTAAAACTATTTTGCGAGAAACTGCAGCCACCGTTGTTTCCATAAAAAGTATAAACCCCGGCATTAGCTGATGTAATAGGGAAAATGGTTACTGAATTGGAATTCGAACTGAATCCGCCCGGTCCGCTCCAGTTATAGGTGATACCTGAACTTGTATCCGCAAACATAATAATTGAATCGTTACTGCATCCGCTTGAAACCAAATAAGAATTTATAACAGGCACGTTTTTCACTAAAACATTTACACTCGCGGTATCACTATTACAGCCGCTTCCTGTTGTGTAAAAAGAATAAACACCGGAATTGCTCATTAATGCCGGTGAAATTGTGTTTGATAATGAAGAAGAGGTATAAGAAGATGGTCCTGTCCAATTATAAACAGTTGAGGTGCCGCTTGAGGTGGCATTGAGAATGATGGTATCACCAACACATAAAGTCTGACTGGAATTAGCGCTTGGTTTTGGAAGAACTACCACCGAAACAAATATGGCACTGTTCGCGCTTGTGCATCCGCCTCCTGTTAAAAATAACTGATAGATTCCCTGATTAACTGCTCCTGTTGCAATGAGGAATGGATTTTGAAGCGATGAAGTAAATGTATTCGGACCGCTCCAATTATAAGTTGCGCCGCTGACTGAATTTGCAGTTAATTTAATCGTATCGCCTTTACATACCGGCGAATTAGCACCAACAATTGGTTTTATGGATGCAGGTATAATTTTAACTGTTACCGGAATACGGATGCTGTTGCATGCCCCAACAACATTGGAAACATAAAACACGGTGTCCTTTGTTAAAGGTGGTGTTATGTATGTAGTTCCTGTTGCAATATATCCTCCGATGAGCGGTGTAGAATACCAGTTAATAGTACTTGTTCCGCTTGCAGTAAGTGTAGCAGAAGTGCCATAACAAATACTAACGGTTGACACAGCGGTTGGTGTAACAACACTTGTGTTTTGTGTAATGGCAATAGTTGCATTTTTTGTACAGCCGTTAATATCAGTTGTTGTTAATGAATAAATACCCGGTGCATAAACATAAACATTTGAATTCATTGTATTGCCCGGCATCCAGTTATAACCGGCCATTCCGCTGTTTGCAGTTAGCAAAATAGAATCGCCCGGACAAAGCATAGTTGTTGATGCTGTAATATTTGCCACCGCTGCTGAAGCAACAACGGCGAGCGTACAAGTTGTAGTAATACCGCAAGCGGTAACATTTACACTATATGTTCCGGTGTTATAAACCGTTTGTACGGTACCACCTCCAAACAATGGAGGCTGCCATTGAATAAGAGTAGGATCGTTAGTAACAACTGTGAGCACTGCACTACTACCTAAACAAAATACAGCTGAAGGACTGGCAAATAAATAAGGTGTATTGTAAACTTTTACTTCAACGGTATTTGAAGTTAATACGCAGCCCTGTACATCTGTAACTACACAATGATAGAATCCCGGAATTTTTACCCAAATAAATGGAGTAGAGCCCGGCAAAGGTCCGCCCGGACCAATCCACTGGTAATTTAAGCCACCAATTGTACTGCAAGTAATCTTTACCGAATCGTTAGGACAAATTATTTTTGGTGATAGGGTTAAGAACGGATTTGGTTTTGGTGCAATATTAAAACTTATCCATGCATTAGATGTACAGCCAAGAGAGTTTGTTGCTGTGCTGCTAATATAATAATTACCCGCAATTTTTATCCAAACTGTATCTTTTGTAAAATTGCTTGCATTTATGGAACCACCAATCGCCCATTGAATAGGGTAATTATGATTAATAACTATCTGGACACTGTCACCGGGGCAAAATTGTGTGAGTCCGCTATACGATAAAGTAATAACCGGATTTGGATTTATCTTGATATAAACGACTTTGGTTACAGTATAGGTTTTTATACCACATAAGTTATTTATTTTAATTATTCCTGTAATGGTATAGCTTCCTGTGGTACAGGTATTGATGTATGCGTCTTCGGGTTTACCGCAATTAGTAGAGCCAAAAATGGATGCCGTACCGGGAGAGATAGACCATTTTAATGTATCAATAATTCCAATACAAGGAGGGATTAGACCTGTTGGATTTGTAATACTATCATACAAATTCACAAAAATTAGTGGACCGCAACACTGTGTAATTGTATCAGCGAGTTTAATTTTTGGAATAATTGGTTTAATAGAATCAACCTGTACGCTAACAGTAGTAACAGCTTTACAACCATAAGGACTGGTAAGTGTAAATGCATACAAACCTCCTTTCGTTGTAATCACACTTGAGTCGGGTGTTGAAAGCCACGGTCCACCGGGACTAACCGACCAGGCAAATGAATTCCCCTTAATAAACCCTCCTGTTATTTTTACAGTGTCAGGCGCACACATTTTAATGGTGTTCGTATTAGGGAATTTCTGAAAATTAAATCCTTTAGTATCGGTTACATGCGGTTTTGCAGGGATGGGATGTACAACTACATAAACAGTATCCATGCTGCTGTAACAACCATCCATTGTTGTAACTGAAACATTATAGGTGCCCGATAAAGTAATTGTTTTTGAAGTTTGCAGCGTATCGTTGGTTATTGATGACCATTTAAAGTGGTGATAAGGTCCAATATCGCCGTCATCTAAAAAATCATCAGTGTTGGTTATGGCATTTATTTTATTTGGCCCGCACATTTTAATTGTATCCGGACAAGAAGTTGAAGTATAGTTGATGCACGATTTTACGAAAGGTCTCGTACAAAACGAACCTGTTCTTGCATAATAATCGTATGGTTGACGGGTAAGATTAATTATTTTGCCAACGAAAGCATCGCAGAACCCTGCGGAGCTTACAATAGAATAATTATCATAATCGTTGTCTGTACAATATATCGGGGTCTGATAGGATGTCCAATACGGATATGATTTTGTAGTGGGATAAATATTAGTTGTAACAGACCATGTGGATGGCCAGTTAAATCTTGTTTCGTAACTGCCTGCGATTATTGGATTATTGGCGGAGGGAACAGTTATTCCATGAGCTTCATCTTTAGCGGGGCCTCCAACATTTCTCATCCAAGAACGTGCACCGCTGCTTCCTAAATGTTTCACTACAAAAATATCAGAGTAGCCAATGCTATTATATAACCCTTTATCAGTAGCGTCGCTGAAATCTGTAAGCGTACAGCCGAATTCACCTATAATATATGCGTCACCCGAATTATCTAAAGTAAGATTCCGTGCGGAAATATAATTTTGTGAACTGTTGGCTGCGCCCCAAATATAATTTCCTGC
>CAZRNW010000200.1:0-6819 GCA_964601535.1 uncultured Flavobacteriaceae bacterium | reverse complement strand
ATGTTAAAGGTGTTGATACCAATGTATGGCAACCTACTAAAAGGGAAACGAATTGAGTAAATATTTTTATATAATAGTTTTTGTTCTTGTTGGCGTTACGGCGTTTTCGCAATCAAAAAAGAAGGACGTCCCTAAATCTCCTGCAGTACCAACTAAAACCGTTGGCTCACAAGTAAAGAGTGATGGCGGTAAAAAAATCGAAATTAAACATGCCGGTGTTTTGCGTTTTGATAAAGGTATTAATGCAAAGCGGCTTATCGGTGATGTGGTATGTGAACACGAAGGGGCTGTTATGAAATGCGACAGTGCTTATCTGTTCGATAATAACAGTATGGATGCTTTCGGTAAAATCTCAATAGTTAAAGGCGACAGTATTTTTGTATATGGTGATAAACTGCATTACGATGGTGTTACCAAACTTGCTACACTGCAAGATAATGTAAAGTGTATTGAAAAAGACATGACGCTCACTACTAACCTAATGACTTATGATGTTGCCAACTCAATAGCAAATTATTATGATGGCGGGACGATTGTGAATAAACAAAATACATTGGTTAGCAAAAATGGGCATTATTATTCGGGCACTAAAGAAGTGGCTTTTAAATATGATGTGGAGTTGAAAAACAAAGATTACACCATGCGCGGTGATACGTTGCGTTACAATACTGTAAATAAAACTTCATATTTTCTTGGGCCAACTATTATCCTGAGCAAGGAAGATTATATTTATTGCGAAAATGGCTGGTATGATACAGAGAATGAAAATTCTGCTTTTAGCAAAAACGCTATTCTTGTTACGAAGGAACAAAAATTAACGGGGGATAGTTTGCTGTACGACCGTAAGAAGGGTTTTGGGCGCGCCTTTAAAAATGTACGCCTGATCGACACAACTAATAAATCTATTATTTACGGTGATTATATTGAGTATACTGAGAAAGGCTCCATTGCTCTCATTACTAAAAAAGCTTTGTATGTACGAATTTTTGAAAAGGATTCTTTGTATTTAACTGCAGATACGCTTTATCACCGTGATATTGATTCGGTAAATAATATGATTCGCGCTTATCATCATGTTAAATTTTACAAAACGGATTTACAGGGTTTGTGTGATTCGCTCGCTTACAATACAACCGATTCTTTGATGCATATGTATTATTCGCCTGTGGTTTGGTCGCAGAACGGACAATCAAGTGCCAAAAAAATAAATGTGTGTGTAGGTAAAAAAGGTATTTATGATTTTCTACTTGATGGAAATGCATTTGTGATTCAGCAATCTGATTCAATTGATAACAATATGTACAATCAGATAACCGGCAAAACCATTAGAGGATTTTTTAAAGATGACACCATTAGGAAAATAGTAGTTACCGGAAATTCACAAATACTTTATTTCCCTAAACAGAAAAAGAAAATTAAAGGACTCAACAAAACACTTTGCAGCGATATTGTGGTTTGGTTTAAGGAGGGAGATTTAGACAGAGTTACTTTTATTAAGAAACCGGAGAGCAGCATCACGCCTTTAGCTGAAGTGAATATACCCGAAGCAAGATTAAAAGGGTTTAATTGGCAGATTAGTAAGAAACCTAAATCGAAAGAAGATTTATTAAAGGATAAGAATTAGAATTGTCCTGATTCCACAATTTTAACGGCGCGTTCAATCATGATGTCTTCGAAGTTAGCATCATAATCATCTTTCATGTTATTGCCGAAGATGCGGGCAACTGCCTGCCACATGCAAGCCTGAAAACCGCCCCGCATTTCTTTTACAATTTCGTAAGTTGTTTTTCCGGTTTCGCGGTCAATTAATTTCATGAGTACGCGTCCCTGATTAATAGAAAGTTCTTTGAGTTCATCTTCAAATTCGTGTTTCAAATCTTTTTCGCAAACACGCAGATAGGCTTTTTTCATTTTCTCATCCGGCATGTGTTCTAAAATACGGTCATATTCTTTTAATTTTGCGGCTGCTAATATAGCGTAAGGATAAACTTTTTTAACGTTGTATTTAATACGGGTCCATTGTTCGCGCTGACGTTTGTTTTTTAAAACATACTCGGTGTAAACATAAACATCGTATAAATCAACCACAGGAACTGTATCGCCGTTCACAATTTCGGCGCGGCATTTGTAACCGGGCTGAGTAACTGGAACGGTAGGGTCTTGTTGTGTGTCTTGTGAAAATAATGAGGTACTGAAAAGTATAAGCGCAAAGAGGAGAAAGGCAGGGGTTTTAATCCTGTTTTGGTTTGTTTTAAATGGTATATTTTTAAAGCAATTCATATACCTGTTTATTAGGTTTTACGCAAAAGGTAACCTAAAGTTACATTAAGTTTTGAGGCGGTTTTCGCGCCATTTACTTTTTTTAACACCATTGGCTAAAACAGGCTGGTTTTGGCTTTTTTGACTGTTAAAAAGGAAAGAAGCCGCAATAGCAAGGGCCTCGTCGTTCTCATTCCCCTCAGGATTTAACATTTCAGGGGTGAAATATTGATTTATAAAACCGGTATCGAATTTACCGGATACAAAGGCCTCGTGTTTTAACACAAATGTGCAGAAATCCAAAGTGGTTTCAACACCCACAATTTTATAATCGTTAATGGCACGCAGCATTTTATCAATGGCATCTTTACGGTCTTTACTATGCACTACTAATTTGGCAATCATCGGATCATAAAAAATAGGAATATCCATGCCCTCTTCAAAACCATCATCTACACGAACGCCGGGACCGCTTGGAATTTTATAGACTTCAAGTTTTCCAATATCAGGTAAAAAGTTATTCGCCGGATCTTCAGCGCAAACACGAACTTCTAAAGCATGCCCGTTTATTTTTAAATCTTCTTGCTTAAAAGATAATTTTTCGCCCCGTGCAACTTTAATTTGTTCTTTTACCAAATCGAGGCCGGTTATCATTTCTGTTACAGGATGTTCCACCTGCAAACGGGTATTCATTTCTAAAAAATAAAAATTCAAATCTGCATCCACTAAAAACTCAACTGTTCCCGCACCGCTGTATCCGCAGCCTTTTGAAACCGCAACGGCACATTCACCCATTTTTTTTCTTAATTCGGGAGTTAAAACACTTGATGGTGCTTCTTCAACCACTTTTTGGTGACGACGTTGTATGCTGCATTCACGTTCAAATAAATAAACGCAGTTGCCGTGGTTATCTGCTAATATCTGAATTTCAATATGGCGTGGTTTGCTGGCATAACGTTCAATAAAAACGGCACCATTACCAAAAGCAGAAACGGCTTCACTAATCGCCATTTTCATTTGTTCTTCCACTTCACTTTCTTTCTCCACTAAACGCATTCCTTTTCCGCCGCCACCTGCAGATGCTTTTATTAAAAGAGGAAATCCAATTTCTTTTGCGAGTTTAATTGCTTCTTTCGTATCACTGATAGCTCCTTCAGAACCGGGTATCATGGGAACTTTATTTTTTTTCGCAGTTGCTTTAGCGCTTAATTTATCACCCATCATATCCATCGATTCGGGGCTTGGACCAATAAAAGTAATACCCGCTTTTTTTACTTTACGTGCAAAATCTGCATTCTCACTTAAAAATCCGTAGCCGGGATGAATACCATCTACTTTATTCGCCTTACAAATCTCAATTATTTTATCACCTAAAAGGTACGATTGGTTGCTTGGCGGCGGTCCTAATAAAAAAGCCTCATCGGCATAGCGTACAAAAGGGGCATTACGGTCGGCGTCTGAATAAACGGCTACTGTTTTAATACCCATTTCTTTGGCGCTGCGCATCACGCGAAGGGCAATTTCTCCTCTGTTTGCTATCAAGATTTTCTTCATATTCTATAAATAAATACCTGTCAAATATAACCAATAGAGGTCTTAAAACACAGGGCTTTTATATCTTTTTATACTGTAACTAATTCACGATATTTGCATTATATTTCATTAATGCTAAAACAGCTTTATACTCTTTTATTTATCACAAGTTTTAGTTTGTGTTTTTCACAAAAGAAAGACACGGTTTATGGCTCTTTAGATGGTCTGACCGCCGAAATCAAAGCCTTACAGAAAAAAGTATTTGAATCAAAAAAGGAATCCGAAAGATTTGAATCGAATAAAACTTTTTTAAAATTATGGGATGAAGTATTGCGTAATCCTGCGTCGATGGAATATAGTTTCGATAGTATAAAAGGTGTTTCTTGTTTAATGCCAAAAGATAAAAAATTCAGAATCATCACCTGGAATGTTTTTAAAGATGATGGTCAGCAGGCCTACTTTGGCTTTATACAGGTGAACAATAAAAAAGTGGAAAAGAAAGGCTTGTTCAAAAAAGTTACTACTTACAATTATGAAGTTTTTCAATTGCAGGATAGATCAGCAACAGTAACTTCTCCTGAAACTTACATAGGTGATCCGAAAAAATGGTTTGGGATGTTGTATTACGGGATTGTGGATTGTGACGGTTATTATACCTTATTAGGCTGGGATGGCAACGATAACTTAATTCAGAAAAAATTTATTGATGTGTTGTATTTCAAATCCGACGGGACACCAATTTTCGGAAAAGATGTTTTTAAAATTCCGAAAAAAAGTCCGAAAAGAATTATGTTTCAGTATTCAGCTGAAGTAGCCATGTCTTTAAAATATAACGATAAACGGAATCAGATTATTTTTTCACATTTATCACCAAAGGATGAAGGCCCGACTTTAGAGGGACAATGGCAGTATTATGGTCCTGACGGAAGTTTTGATGCTTACGAGCAGAAAAAAGACAGATGGATTTTAGTGGAAGATATTGATATCCGGAATGAGAAAACAAAAAACGATGACGTAAAAAAACCGGATCCTAAGAAAGAGAATAAATTATATAAGCCGAACGGAAAATAGGAAATACGATTTACGATTACGAATGACGAGCAAATTTAGAATTAACAATAACCCGAAACGATAAACCCGAAACCCGAAACAAAAAACCCGTATGTCAAACAACATGAATTATTATCTGCTCGCTTTAGGTTGGTGGAATTTTGTTGGTTCTTTAATGATGATAGGATTTTTTAATGAATCGTTCGGAAAAAAGATGCTGAATGATTGGTGTAAAATTTTCATTATCGAATTTAAATTAGATTACTGGAGTAAATTTTGGCTGGCGTGGTCAATCGGATTGAATGTTTTTTTTGGATTGATAAATATTATGGCTGCGGAATGGGATTTTTTACCGCTCAAGCAATTTATAATTTACTTCGATTTGTTTGCCTATATCGTATTTGTGGGCCTTGCCATTTGGGGAATAAAAGCCAAACGATGTGATACGGGAATATATACCGTATTCATAATTTTTGCGGTGTGGATTATCTGGGGACTGGATGCTTTACTACAAGGATAAAAAAAGCCCGGCACATGTGTCGGGCTTTTTTTAGATTCCGCAAGCACTTTCAGCTGGCGGGATGACAGTGTGTTTATTATTATTGCTTAACGAATGGCTTGTTGCAAATCATTGTTCCGTTAATGCTTACGCTTAACTGATAAACGCCATTTTGAATTTCACTTAAGGCAATTGAATTAATTATTCCTGCTTTCTGCGATAAAATAGTTTGTCCTAATACATTTCTTACCGTAATCACTGCATTTTTATCATCAGGCAATTCAACAATAAAACTTCCATTGTTTGGGTTTGGATATAGATTTATTTGGTAGTTGTTATTTATCGCGCCTATGCCTGTGCTTAATACTTCTGTAATGATAACTTCACCATCCCCTGAATTAGCACCTGAAAAATTTAATTGATTAGTACCGCTGTTAAAAGATCCGCCTCCGCCACCTCCGGCAAAAGAAATACCGCTTGTTCCGCCACCTGAATAACCGCCTCCGCCTCCGCCATTTCCGTTACCATCCCATCCGCTGCCGCCTCCGCCAAAACCACCAGGTAACCAAAAATCAAATTGTCCGCCTTTTCCTCCATTTATGAATGATGAACCAACAGCTGTTGAACATTGCGGGATATAAAAAGTACCTGTTCCGTCACTATAAAATCCTCCACCAGAGCCCGCATTAGTATTAATAGCGTCGCCGCCATTCCCATTTATGCCGCCAGTACCCCCAGCTACACCTGCAGTTCCGTTTAAACCAATTGAAGCATCAACACCATTGCCTCCTATCACACCTCCGGCTCCACCGCCGCCACCTGCTACAACGAGTGGAGTATTTAAAGAATCAGTAACAAAGCTTCCACCGCCACCCCCATAACAACCAAAACCGGAAGAACCTTGCTGACCAACCAGAATTTTAAGCACAGTACCAGCCGTTAAATTAAAATCACCTCTCATACTTGCGCCTTTTCCTCCGAATTTAATAGGTGCTTGACCCCCACCTTGTGCACCTTTGGCTTCAATTCTATAAATACCGGTCACAGGCACTGTCCATGTTTGAATGCCATCAGATGCCTTAACCCCAAAAAGGTTTGAAGATATATATACTGAGTCGATTTGTGCTTGAGTTGGCCCTATGTCGCCTACTGCACCAGCCGTTTTAAATGAATAAGCTGTGCTTTGCGCATTTAAATTGTTTATTAATAAGGCCGATAAAAGGATTAAAGTTTTAGCGAGATTTTTCATACGTCTTGTTTTATGATGTAAATAGACTAAGAATGCAGGCGGAGAACAAAACAGAAAACGCAAAAATCTTACAGATGAAAGAGGAGGGGTAATTAAGAAGGGAGAAAGGGGAGATATTAAAAGCAAAAAACCTCCGATTAGTTAAAATCGGAGGTTTTTTTTGGTAGCGGGAGAGTGATTCGAACACCCGACCTTTGGGTTATGAGCCCAACGAGCTACCCCTGCTCTA
>CAZRNW010000199.1:5387-6846 GCA_964601535.1 uncultured Flavobacteriaceae bacterium | reverse complement strand
GGTTTAAAAGAGGAGGGAAGGATTTTTATATAAAAAGGTCATTTCCGCTCTTATTTATTTCAATTTTGTGGGGCATTGTAACCTTTGTTCTATTCGGTTACAACATGAACCAGAATAATTATTCTCTAACCGTTGTTTCGTTTGTGAATCTGATAACGATGCTTTCGTTTATGTTACTCTAATAATTCCGAATCGTACATATCTCCGGGCGAAATCATTTTCTCATCGTAAGGAATTTTTTTTCCGTAACGTTTTCTCATAATATCTTTCACCGCCGGATGCGATAAATCAAAATCTTTCAAAGGCCGTAGTTTCCCTAAATCAATTCCAAGCGCGTGATTGTATAATTTCCAGACAAATTCAGAACAATATAATTCTTCATCACTCCAGTTAAAACCTAAATCGTAATGAATACCTAATTGTGATTTAGCCTCAGCAAGCATTTTTGAAATCGCGTCCTGAGTTAATTTAGATTGATCCTTTAAACGTTTTATGTAATACTTTCCATCAGCACTCATGTCCACAAACTCATCAAATGTGTTTTTTGAGACCGGTTCAACGGCGTGGTAAACCAATGTTTTACCGTTTTCAATTAAAACAATGCCAACATGTGTGTATTTTGATTTGGTTGCCAGTTGAATCGCCTTGCCTTGTCCGGACGGATTCACTATAAAAACGATATCCCCGTTTTTGAGAGGCTTTTCAGATTTTAAATAAATAAATCCGGTTAAAAGGATAAAAGCCAGAAAGCTTAAAAATAAAAAAATGTTTTTCCGCATATCTGTATAACGGATACGCGGGCTTTGATGTTACAGCTTTAACAAAATTTTTGAAGTATTACGAATGCTGGCAGAAATAGACCCGGGTTGTGGGAATGTTTTTAGTTCTGATAAAATTAACTTAACCTCGTGCTTTAATTCAGGGTATCTTTTACAAAGAATTCCCATAATATTAATTGAAAAGGCTCTGACAGCATGGGGTAAGGTTGTGTTTTTTACATAGCGCATACAGAAATCAAAAACAACACTGCAATATTTTTCGGGAATATCAATTTGCTGTAAACAGCTTAAGATGCATCGGACAGTTGGCGGATTCGGATTTTTTGTCTTTAAATATTTTAATAAATCGGGTGTGACCCGGCTGACAATCTCAGGATCCAATTTGCACACATGAGAAACAATCCATGCTGAGCGCATAGAAATATTATTATCCTTATCGTAAAAAAGTTTGATCAGTTTTTTTATTTCACTTGGTTTAAACGCAACGTGTTCAGCCATTCGTTTAGCATTAGAGAGCAGCTGATCTCTTAATATTTCTTTTTTGAAATCCATTAAAATTTATCCCTCCAAATTAAAATAATTACACCTAAAATTGCAATTAAACAGGCGAAAACAGATTGCAAAGTTATTTTCTCTTTATAAACCAATAAATTTACTGGTAAAACAACAATCGGCAATAA
>CAZRNW010000199.1:3776-5377 GCA_964601535.1 uncultured Flavobacteriaceae bacterium | reverse complement strand
TTGTGCAACCGCAACTTCAATTTTTTGAATGGCAATCAAAGAACAGGTCACGCCGCAGATGGGGCCTAGTAAAGTGCCCAACACCATATACGGAATTGCGTTGTTTTTATTGGCAAAAACAGGTTTTGTGTTTTGAATTAATTTATTTCCGATAATAGAAACAACAAAGGCCGCTCCAAAAGCAAACAGCAAGCGGATCCAAACAGCGTGCATGGTTGGGATTTTTTCGGTATAATAATCCATTCCGTATTTAGAGAGAACCAGGCCGGTGCCTTGACAAAGCGCGCCGGTAATTCCTAAGATAATTCCTGTTTTATCGCGTTTAAAACCTGCACTCTCGGCTGCAGCGGTATCTTTTTTCGAGAGCGTTAGCCAAATTACACCGCCGATGGTAACAGCAATTCCTAAAATGCCAATCAGATTTATTTTTTCACCCAATACAAAAAACCCCATGCTCAATGCTGCGCCGGGTGCAAAGGTGGTGTATAAACTTCCAAGTTTTGGTCCGAGTATGGTAAATGATTTAAAACTGCAATAATCACCAATGGTAAAGCCAATGATGCCTGATAAACCTAAAAACAGATAATGATAAGGTTTTGGATTGGAAAATAATTCAACAGGTGATAGAGATTCTGAAAAAAATAAAATGACAGAAATTAAAATCCAGGCCAATAATAAACGGTATTGATTAACCGGAGCCGTGCCAATTCGCTTGGAAGCTTCGGTAAAAGGAAAAATACCAAGGCTCCAGCAGAGGGTGGTGACGAGGGCTATAAGTTCTCCGGACATTTAATGTTTCTGGGTTTCTAGTTTCTGGGTTGTTATTTAGTATAGTCCCGTTCTCCGAAAATTAGACTTCCGATTCTTATCATATTACTTCCTTCTTCAATCGCAATTTTGTAGTCGCTACTCATTCCGAAAGAAAGAGTGGTTAGTGCAGAGTGGTTAGAGTCTAGTGATTTTTGAAATGCTACCAATGATTTAAATTCTTTTCTGATTTGAACTTCTTTATCAGTATTCGATGCCATAGCCATAAAACCGCAGACTTTTACATTTTTAAGTTCTTTAAATTCAGGAGATGATAAAATAGTTTCACATTCTTCAAACGATAAACCGAATTTGGTTTCTTCCTGCGCAATGTAAATTTGAAGCAGGCAATTTATAATACGGTTATTTTTCTGAGCTTGTTTATTTACTTCTTGTAATAGTTTAAAACTGTCGATACCATGAATTAAATGCACAAATGGTGCAATCATTTTTACTTTATTGCTTTGTAAATGTCCGATAAAATGCCAGCGGATGTCTTTTGGAAGCTGCTCATATTTATCAACTAACTCCTGAACATAATTCTCACCAAAATCTTTTTGTCCGGCTTCATAAGCTTCAAGAATAGCTTCTTTTGGTTTTGTTTTGGATACGGCGATTAGAACTACATCTAAAGGAATTTCAGATTTAAGATGAGCTATATTTTCCTTTATTTTCATTCAATGGATTCAAGAACCAAGACTGTAAGAACCAGGATGTTTTTAGAGAGGTCCTGCATCTTGGTTCCTATTGTCTTGATTCTACTTAATTTTCCAAACTGTGTACTACCAAACCGC
>CAZRNW010000199.1:0-3766 GCA_964601535.1 uncultured Flavobacteriaceae bacterium | reverse complement strand
AATTTTGGTTCGAACCAGGTTGTTTTTGGCGGCATGATGTTTCCTGTATCGGCAATATCGATTAATTGTTTCATGGTTACAGGATATAATGCAAAAGCTACTTTCATTTCGCCCGAGTCGACACGTTTTTCTAATTCTCCTAAACCACGTAAACCGCCAACGAAATCAATGCGTTTATCCGTTCTTAAATCAACAATATTGAAAATAGGAGTAAGGATTCTCTCCGATAAAATAGTTACATCTAAAACGCCAATCGGATCGGCATCATTAAACGTTCCCGGTTTAGCTGTAAGTGAATACCACTTTTTATTTAAATACATTCCGAAATTATGTAATGCGTTCGGCCGGTAAGTAGCTCCTTTTTCAGTAACAGTAAAGCTTTCAGAAATCTTTTTTAATAATTGTTCTTCTGTTAATCCATTTAAATCTTTCACCACACGGTTATAATCCATAATGTGTAATTGATTATCCGGGAAATGTACGGCTAGGAAAAAGTTGTATTCTTCTTTTCCGGTATGATTCTTATTTTGATCACGGCGTTCTTTTCCAACTAAAGCAGCCGCGGCAGTGCGGTGATGACCATCGGCCACATAAGTTGCAGGTAATTTTGCAAATAAATCAATAATGTTTTTTACTTCAGCAGGATTACTCACTACCCAAAGTTCGTGACGGATTTTATCATCGGTTGTGAAATCATATTCAGGTGCATTAGCAGTCACTTTGTTTACAGCTTCGTCCAAAGCTTTCATGTTCGGATAAGCAAAGAATACGGGTTCAGCATTAATGTTTGCAACACGCACGTGATTTATACGGTCTAATTCTTTATCCGGACGTGTTAATTCGTGTTTCTTAATAACGTCATTAAAATAATCATCAACAGCAGCTGCACCAACAATGCCTGTTTGTTGACGGCCATCCATAGTTAAGCGGTAAATGTAAATACATTCATCTTTATCCTGAATGAACATACCTTCTTTAACCAGCTTATCGAAATTATCTTTAGCTTTCTGATAAACGAGGGGAGAGTAGTGGTCTACATCATCCGGTAAATCAATTTCAGGTTTTACAACGTGAAGGAATGAGTGGGTATTGTCACCCGCTTCAATTTTTGCTTCTTCAGAATTTAATACGTCGTACGGACGGGAAGCGATTAAACTTACTTTTTCTTTTTTTGGACGGAGTCCGCGGAATGCCTTAATTATTGCCATTTTATTAATCTTTGAATTTTGAATCTTTAAATTATTGAATTATTGAATTATTTCAATGCTGCTACAATCTTTTCAGCCAATTCTACTCCAATTCTTTCCTGTGCTTCGTTTGTAGCTGCGCCGATGTGTGGGGTTAGAGAAATTTTCGGATGTGATAAAATTGTTGCAGATGGTTTTGGTTCGTTTACAAATACATCTAAACATGCGTGTGCAATTTTTCCGCTGTTTAATCCTTCAATTAAAGCTGCTTCATCAATAACACCGCCACGTGCAGAATTGATTAAGATAACGCCGTTCTTCATTAAAGCGATTTCCTTAGCAGTAATTAAATTTCCTCCCGGTACATGAAATGTGATGAAATCCGATTGCTGTAAAACATTTTCAAGACTAACCGTGTTTAATTTTACTTTTACACCGTTTGTTCCTTCAATCTCCAGATTTATTTCAGCTTCTTTTACAAATGGATCGAAGGCAACAACTTTCATTCCTAATCCTAATGCAATTTTAGCGGCATACTGACCAATTCTTCCAAATCCCACGATACCAATAGTTTTTCCTCTCAACTCAACACCTTTAGCATATTTCTTTTTTAATTCTTCGAATTTAGCTTCGCCGTTTGTTGGCATATGACGGTTGCTGTCGTACAAAAATCTTACGGCATTGAATAAATGTGCAAAAACCAGTTCAGCAACTGAGTTAGAAGAGGCGGCAGGCGTATTAATAACATTAATTCCTTTGCTTCGCGCATAATCAACATCAATGTTGTCCATACCAACACCGCCACGGGCAATAACTTTTAATCCCGGGCAAGCATCAATAATATCTTTACGCACTTTGGTAGCGCTGCGAACAGTGAGTGCTGTATAGCCTTTTTCATTAATGGTTTTAATTAAATCTTCCTGTGCAACTTTTTCAGTGATAACAGTAAATCCTGCTTTTTCAAGAATTGATTTTCCTTGTGCATCAATACCATCGTTGGCTAAAATTGTTTTGCTCATGCGGGGTTTTAAAAATAAGGCACAAATATAAAAATAAAAAGCCATCCCGATTAGTCGGGATGGCTTTAAAAGAACAGCAGGTCTTTTAACCCCTTAGCCAATCTGCCGGTCTTTATTCTTTTACTATCATTGTTTTTGAATCAGAATAGTTGTTTTCTGAAAAATCCACCAAATCCAGGTCTGCGATTTTCGTACTCTTCTCAATTATTAGAGGTTCTTCATGGTTTTTCTTTTGAACTTCACGAACTGAGTACATTTTCTTCATTTTTTCTTTTTGATTTAAGTAACCAAGAAAAAAGGGTGAGCAAATTTCTATTCCGAACATTGCTACGATAACTATTTGAATCAGCGTTTTCATTAGCGTTTATTTTTTAGGTGAAACAATCTCTGTAATCTTTGTTACTAATTTTTACGGGCAGGCCTGAATAGGGGTTGGTTTAAAACGACTGTATTTAGTAAGTGGTCGGTTTTTATGAATAAGTGGATGCTTTTAGAAGGCTAAAAAAACAAGCAATTTTTTAGTTTTTTGGCACAAAAAAAGCAGCACTGAGTGAAGTGCTGCTTAAGACGAGTAAAGTCATTTAAAAATGAAAACTATCCTTTTT
Organism: uncultured Flavobacteriaceae bacterium; assembly: GCA_964601535.1. GTDB lineage: Bacteria > Bacteroidota > Bacteroidia > B-17B0 > Aurantibacillaceae > JAHEYG01. The sequence goes on along the minus strand of CAZRNW010000199.1, from coordinate 955 downwards.
GCTTCTCAAATTCTTTCATGCAATCCACCAAAACCTGAACGCTTTCTAATGGTAATGCATTATATAATGAAGCGCGGTATCCACCCACATCGCGGTGTCCGCGAATACCACTAATATTGGCTTCCTTCCAAAGTTTGTCAAACTCAGGTTCTAGATTTGCGTCTTTTAATAAGAAGCATACATTCATATTACTTCTGTCTTCTTTTACAACAGTTCCGATAAATAATGGGTTGCGGTCAATTTCGTTGTATAATAAATCTGCTTTTTGCTGATTTACTTTTTCAATCCAGTTGATACCACCGTTTTTCTTTAACCACAACATCGTTAAATAAGAAACATAAACAGGAAACACAGGAGGCGTATTGTACATGCTTGCACCTTTAATATGGGCCTGGTAATCGAGCATGCTTAACATTTTACGGCCTGTTTTTCCAAGCGCATCTTTTTTTACCATCACCATGGTAGTTCCGGCAGGACCCATGTTTTTTTGCGCTCCTGCATAAATTAAAGTAAAATCTTTAGCATTTACTTTACGGCTGAAAATATCTGAGCTCATGTCGCAAACTAATGGGACGCTTGATTTCGGGAATTGCTTTATTTGCGTTCCGTAAATGGTATTATTACTTGTGATATGGAAATAATCCAAATCAGAAGGAATATCGTAGCCTTTCGGTATGTAGGTAAATTTTTTGTCTTCAGATGAGGCAAGTACTTTTGTATTACCGATAATTTTAGCTTCTTTAATAGCTTTACTTGCCCATACACCCGTGTTCAAATAACCGGCCGTACCATTTTCGCGGAGTAAATTGTAAGGAACCATTGCAAACTGTAAACTCGCACCGCCGCCTAAAAACAACACCTCGTAGTCGTCACCAACTTCAAATAATTCTTTCACCAAGGCGCGCGCATTTTCCATCACAGCATCAAAATTTTTACTGCGGTGGGATATTTCGAG
>CAZRNW010000198.1:0-6860 GCA_964601535.1 uncultured Flavobacteriaceae bacterium | reverse complement strand
CATTTATTTTAAACATAATTCAACGGAGTATGCAGAGATGCCTTATCCCGTGGATTCCTGTTTTATTTTTATTCAAAAAAACGCGAAGGACATTAAGAGTTACGTGATTTGGCGGGATAGCGGAGAAACCGAACAACTTTCAACAAAACGAGTTCAGAAAATAAGAACTGACCTTGCGAAATTCTCAAAATCAGCAGTGCGGGTTAATTCAATGGGTAAAGACCAGAAAATATCGCGCTATACGATAAATCATAACCCCGGTGAACAAAGGCAATATTTGTTATCGTTGAATAGTGTTTTAGATATTTATACAACGCGAACAAGAAAAGAAATGAAAACCAAAACGCACATCATGCGCCCAAGAATTTGGTGCTGGGGCTGTATTAGCAGCGGTTTTCATTATCAGGCCAGGAAAAGGATTAAGAAAATCAGGCGGGAACGGGAGAAAAGTAAAAAGTAGGCAGGTTACAGTAGGCAGAAGGCAGTATGTCTTGAAGGTGGATGAATTACTTAGCGTCTTTGTTCCGTAGGAATCCCTTTGGGACGAGAAATTTCGACAGTGGCTAGAGTCTAGTGCTTAGAGTTTAGTGGGTGGAGTTTTTTAAAAAGAAATTCGTATTTTTATTCAAATAATTTATTTATGAAAAGAACTAATTTGATTCTAATACTTCTTGTGTTTTCAGCACAATTATTTTCTCAACACGCAAGTTTAACTATTAAAAATTCATCCGACAGGATTTTAAAATTAAGGGTGATGAAAGGCCCGGAAAAGAAAGCTACCCTTTTTGCAACAGACAGTATTGTTCCAAAAGGGGCACAGGTGATTGCCATCACTGAAACGGGAATGTATTTCACAAAAACAATGGCTATTTTGGTAAACAAAAAAGACCCCGCTAAAAACGATACAGTTTATTCGAAAGACAGACCTTTCCTTGTAAAAGCAGATGCTAAAAGAGGTTACGATAATATTATTTATGAGTATACCATAGAAGAAACTAAAAAAACGCAGAGTTCTGCTTCAATAACGCAGAAGGAGTATAAGCAGTAGTTTTTTATATACCAACGCCTTGATTTTGTAGATTTCCGGTTTGCTTAGGCCTTAAATAAGTTATTATCTTTAAAATAAAGAATAATATCAAATGAAAAAAGTGTTTTTGTTTTTCGTGTTACTTGCAGCCTCGCAATTGAACGCACAATTACCGCCGGCGGCTCAGTCTTTGTACAATCAGTTTTACAATACAAATACAGTAGTGGCCCAAAACTGCATCAGCAATGGCGCACAAGTAAAAGCATCAGCTGATGGAAAAACATTTTATTTGCAATGGTTTCCGGCAGGTTCAACACCAAGCACAACGCCTTTAATGGTTTCCTTACACGGAAGCGGCAGTAATGCTTTTAATGCAATGGATAAATAGATTGCTTCATTAACGAGTCATAGTGTTGGAATTATTGCTTATCAATGGTATTTAGGAGCTTCTGCATTTCCGAATGATTATTTCGGTGATACCACTTTGTATACCTATATCGATACTGCTTTAAAAAGAATAAAATATCCTTCGAACAAAGCAATGTTTCACGGTTTCAGCAGAGGCTCCGCAAGGTCTTATGCCATCCAATTCATTGATGTTTACCCATCTGTTGGGAAAAATTATTTTTGTACCATAACCTCAAATGCGGGTAAGCCGGATTCATTATATCCTTTTTACCAAGGCGTGAATTCAGGAACGCTTCATACCTTTTGTTCAGGGAAACGCTGGGCTATGTATTGCGGTGCTGCTGATCCAAATCCGGCCAGGGATGGTTGTCCGGGCATGAATTCTGCAAAAAATAATTGGGTAACTGCAAATGGCGGAACAGTTGGATTGTTTATACAAGATCCTGTATTAGGTCATTCGGGTTTGATGGACACTCAAAATCTTCAGGATTCTGTTCTTGAATATTATTTGCCTTGTTTTACATCGGTTTCTGTGAATGAAATGCAATTGGCAAAGAGTCTTCATGTTTTTCCGAATCCTGCAGCAACGCAATTGAATTTCGACGATGAAAAACTTATCGGTGAAACAATCACTATTTACAATAACCTTGGTGTATTGCAGAAGGAAATTAAACTCAGTAATAAAAAAGCAAGCATCGATATCTCTGACTTGCTTCCCGGCATGTATTTTTTAGAAAGCAGGAAAGGAAATACGAAATTTATTAAAGAATAATTTTTAATCCTTACTTACAATTATTTTTCTTGTCAAATTATTATTTCCATTCGAAATTCTGATGAAATAAATTCCTGCGTAAACGGTTTGTAAATCGAAGAATGCAATGGTTTGTCCGGCATTGATGGTGCTTGTCTTTACTAATTTTCCTGAAACATCCATCAAATCTACTTTCAAAGCATCTTTCACTAAATTTCCTACCTGCACTGCAACTATATTGTTACTTGGGTTCGGGTATACAGTAACAGAGAAATTATTGAAATCCTGTTCGCTAATTCCGGCCGCATAAGTATAGGTAGTTGTTGGTTCAGAAATAGAAGTCACTTTTCTGTTCGCATAAGTTCCGTAAAAAGTCGGACCGATTAAATAAGGATAATAAGAATTCCAGTTAGCATCAACAGTCGCGAAATAACAATAAGTTCCTAAAGGATATTCAGGTGTTACACAAAAACGTCCGTTGTGAATATCTAAATAATCAGAAGCTGTTGGTGTATTGAACTGATAGTCTTCTTTAAAATAACCTAAGGGATACGTCGCACTTACGTTTGGTCCGGGTGTTACTGCAACAGTACTGGTGTAATATGTATTTCTTATCGTGATACTGCGCAAACTAAAACTTGATTTCATTCTTACAATTCCTCCTGTACCGTTTACATTTTTATAACCATAAGCACCATAAACAGGAAATCCGTCATAAGCAAAACCCAATAAAGGTGAATGTTTGGTGCTGTCAATTAAATACAAGCCATCTGAATTGTATAAAGAACAAACCGTAGATGTAACACTTAAATCCAATTTAAATGCACTTGGATTTTGATGGTGATGATAATTGCCCATTGCAGGATGTCCCTTTGCACAATCAAAACCTAATTTCTCGGCAGGAATTGCATCACGGTTCCAAACGCCATCGCCCATGCCGCCTAAAGGACCACCTTTTAATGTGCCGCTTGCATTATGCCATGAAACACCATCACGGTAATCGAACATCGCAACTCCATTAATAAATACACCAATATTTCCCGGGGTAGTTGCCGTTGGCGTGTTTGTATTTTGTACCGGAGCTAAAGGAAATCTGAAAATTGCATTTTGATTAGAAGCGAGTGAAGGATTCCCATCTAAAAAAGGACCAGTTGTATAACTTGGAACGCCGGTTGTTGTAATGTAAACATTAGCAGCAGAGTATTGCACACTCTGGCAATTCACTAAGATACTGTTGTTTTGAGGTGTAAAATTACTTTGTATGTAATATTTTCCTGTTACGGTTGTGTTTTGTAACCAAGAGGTAATGGCAGGACTTAATTGCGCCTGTATTAAACAAACGGTGAGTAGTAATGCTGATGTATAAATTAATTTTTTCATTTTATCGGGTTTAATATATAGTAAGACGTTCTTATTTCTTGTTTCCTTCGCCCGCCAATAAAATACTTTTTGGGAACTGATGTTGGGGGTTAAATACAAAAGCGCTGTCATTTAAGGTCAATAAAAAGGCAACAAGGTCGGTTTTTTGATTAGAATTCAGTTGAATGGGCTTTTTTAGTTCGGGCGACAGAACCTTGCTGTCTTTTACACTGATATAATGATTTAAAACCTGATTGAGTTTATTGAAACGGCCGTCGTGCATATAAGGATTGGTGTAAGATAAATTACGCAGACTCGGAATTTTAAATTGCAGACTGTCTTTACTCTGTTTGCTTATCATGTATTTTCCAAAATCTTTCAAAGTTGTATCAACACTTAAGCCATTATTCGCGAATTTATAATTGGAAAACAAAGGTTCGGTGTGACAAGCATTACAATTCTCTAAAAATAATTTATAGCCGTTTTGTTCTTGCTCTGTGAATTTGGCTTTGTTTTGTTTTACGCGGTCGTATTTAGAATCGGCTGAGATTAATGTGAGCTGGAATTGTGAGAGTGCTTTTAAAACATGTTCGCCTGTGATGATGGAATCTTTAAAAGCTTTGAGAAATAATTTCGGATAAAGTTTAGAGGCCTGTAATTTTTTTACCACATTCTCAATTTTCTCATTCATTTCTTTGGGATGCGCAATAGGAGCAAGGGCCTGTACGTCTAAATGATTAACTGCGCCGTCCCACATGAAAATATTATGCCAGGCTAAATTAAAAAGTGCAGGGGCGTTGCGAGTACCAATTAAATCATCTATGCCATGACTCAATTGATGATCGGTGTGTGCAAACGCCTGATACGAATTATGACAGGAGGCACAGGAAATGGTATTATCTTTTGAGAGAATAGGGTCGTAGAACAAAGTTTTTCCCAATAGAATTTTTTCTTCGGTGAGCGGATTTGTTTTTAAATCGTAAGCCGGTTTTGGGAAATAAACAGGAAATTTTAAATCATAAACTTTGTAGCTTGCCGAAATCAAAATCAAAGAAAAAAGCGTTATGATTAATTTTAATTTCATTGCGCTTCAAAAACTGTTTTGTATAATTTAGAAACTTGCATCGCTTTTGTATTGGGCGACATGATTTCGTTGATAGTTTGTAATCCAACACCACTTAGGAATTTTTCCAGGTCAAAATTTATACAAGAATTAGTGATTTTTTTAAGAGGTAAGGTAACGGTTTGCAAACTGTTATTTGGATAAGAATAGCCACCAATATGATACTGGAAAATATTATTTCTTGTTTTACAGGCCTTGCTTTTTCCTTCCAGTTTAAAATTTATATAACCGCTTTGCCAGGCCCAGTACATGTTTTTTGTAGGGTCTAAATCACCGCCTTTAACGCCGCCGGCGTTTGTTGTGCTATCGATACCAATATTAAACTGAATGGCATCAACATCATATACGCTTGTACTCAGGCTCAGCTTTAAATTACCGGCAATATCCATTAAGTGAAACCGGTTTTTGTCGCGGCTCACAACTTTACCGTTTTTCAATAAACAAACATCAGAAATGTAAAAACGTAAAACCTCAATGCTAACACTGTCATTTATGGAAGCTAAAAAATAATTTTTTTCAGGAACCAAATCGCCATTACCAAATGTTGGATTGAAACAAACAGTAAAGTTTTTGCTTTTAAAACAATAGGCAGTAGAAATACCCAGAACAAATAAGCCGAGAAGCCATCTCATGTTTAATGTTTTTCGTGATGCGGTGGAGGTGGTCCACCCGGGCCATGGGGCGGATGAGGGCCGCCGGGGCCGTGATGCGGCGGAGGTCCACCCGGACCGTGTGGAGGAGCGGGACCAAAAATGCGTGCTAAATCATTAGCAAGTTCATTGAAATTATTGAGTTGTTCAGGTGTGCAAAGTTTTTTTATGTCTTCGAAATGTGCGTAATGAATGTGCTCCAATTTATTTTGCAAAGCGATTATAGAATTAATTAAAGAATCGCTAAGCGTTTTGTTTTCGGTATTTTTTAAGTTATTGTAAAGATTCGTCTTCAATTCCATTAAAGCTTTTTCAGTATCCTTTACATCGCTGCGGTGTTTTTGAATTAAGGTTTCGTATTTAGCAACCTGTGTTTCATCAAAATGTAATCGTTCAATAACAACTTCACGCGGTGAAGGTTTGTGTTGTGGTGGTCCTTCCGGTCCTGGTCCGTGCCCCGGGCCATGTCTTTTGCCTTTCATGATAAATAGAACTAACAGAATATTGGAGATCAATAAACCTGCAATCAGAAAAATTAATAATCTGTTCTTATTCATTGTAAAGTGAGTTATTGGTTTGTAATGAAAAAACTTCCGATAAATTAGTTTGGGTATTTGTTGTCGTCTTGCTTTCGTTATCCGTTTGCATCACACTTATATTAACGCAGATTAAAATCACTAAAGACGCCGCCATAACAACAGCCCATTTTACGGGAACGGTTTCTGCAACCTTATTTTGTATCCGGTTTAAAATGCGCGTGTACAAAAAAGGCGGGGCATCCACTTTTTGGATTTTACTTAAGCTATCAATGGGATGTGTCATGTTCTTATGGTATTAGACGTTATTAATTTTACTTTCCTTCGCTATGGTTTAATTTTTTTACCAAATTTGATTTAGCTCTTTGTACCAGCGATTCTACGGCTTTTGGACTCATATTCATGATTTCGCCCGTTTCAACCTGGGTTTTTTCTTCAATCTTCATTAAAATAAGGGCGGTTTTCTGGTTATCGGGCAATTCATTAATTAATGTGAAGAGTTTTTTAAGCTGTTCCTTTTCTTCCATCATAATGCCGGGGTGATTAAAATCGGATATCTGATGTTTTACTTCTCCTGTATCTTCATGAAACAAAGAGGTGAAAAAAGAAAAACGCTTTTGCCGTTTTTTTGCTTTCAGGAAATCGAGCGATTTATTAATGGTAATCCGGTAAAGCCAGGTGCTGTGTTTTGATTCTTGTCTGAACGAATCCAGTTTCTCATAAACACTCACAAAAACATCCTGGGTAATTTCTTCGGCATCCTCAATATTCTGAACATATTGAAGTGCTAAGTTGTAAACAAGATTTTTGTATTGGTTATAAAGTTCTTCAAATTGCACGGAGCAAGATACAATTTAAATGAAAATGATTTTTAGGATTATTTTGGTTCTTGTTTAACTTCAATCAGCTTTATTCCGGATTTCGTTGTAGTATCCTTGTTCGTTTGAGTAGAGCCGTCACCACCCCTGAAGTTATTAAAATTTGCATATGCACCTTGTAAACGGCG
>CAZRNW010000197.1:0-6884 GCA_964601535.1 uncultured Flavobacteriaceae bacterium | reverse complement strand
AGTAAGGCCAAAACCACCCAGGAAGCTAATTATGAGATAAAGGCATCTGAACGCCAGCAATATTTTAATAAATTTACAAGCAGACCAATGTGGCAATTGAAGTTGTTTGTATTTGTCCACAACATTATTTATAACACTTTGTCAGCCCTTAATATAGGAGAAGAAATGATGGTTGTTGCGAGGAAAGTAAAATAGCTTGGGCGTCTTTGCGCCTTTGCGAGAAATTTTTTATGGAATTTGAATTATAATGGCATCTCAATATAAAATTAAAATAACCCCAAATGAAAAAATTAGTATTAGCAATTGCAGTAACCCTTGGTTTAAGCGCAGTTGCCCAGCAAAAGCCCGTTGAATTGAAATTAAATTTATTAGACGGCAACGTTATTACCGGTACATCCGCCATGGGTGATGTTGAATTAATGACTGCTTATGGTAAACTCACCATTCCGGTAGCAAGTGTAGCTACAATTAAAGTTGGTATTGGTAAAGACAAAACCATTTACGATAAGGCTATGTCGTATTTGAAAATATTAAATACTTCAACCAGCGACGATACCCGCAAAGGAGCCTATGCCGATGTTTTGAAATTAGGCGTAAAAGCAATAGCTGCTGTGAATGATTTTTCTTCTGACCCCAAAAACATTGATGAGAATTCAACTTATGTTGGAGAATATACAGTTGAAGCTCTTTTGGCAGAATTACATTCAGCAAATAATATTGATGATGGTGCTGATATCGACGATATAGTTACGATTGACGGAATGTATACGATGGGCGGAACTTTCAGTTTTGCAAAAATGGATATTAAAACTGAATATGGAAATTTAAGCATCCCGAAAGAAAAAATTAAGAGCGTGGATGTTTCTGTTATCAATCCTTCAGGTGCGGGTGACAAAACGTTTAAATTGCTGGCTTCAAAAAATATTAGTGGTAACCAAAATGGCGGCTGGTTAAAAACGGGGATAATGTTAAAGCAGGGACAAAAATTTACGATTACCGCAACCGGTGAAGTAACCTTAGCGAGTTTAAGTAATCAAAAATACAAACCGGACGGAAGTTATACTGCAACTAACGGTACTAATTATCCTGCAGCTGCGGGTGGTGATTACGAAGGCGGAACAACTTACCCTTCTTATGGAAATGTAGTTTATCATATCGGTGATGGAAGTACTGAAGCAATAAAGGCAGGTGCAAAATTCAGCGGTACAGCAAAAAGCAGCGGCATGTTGTATATTTCAATTTACGAAACAGTTTATAACGCAGCTAATACCGGTTCGTATACTGTGAAGATTCTGAATAAATAGAGCCACGAATTTCACTAATTATCACGAATACATTAATGAATATTCGTGTAATTTTGGCTGTAAACATCAGCTTGTGCAAAATATAAAGGTCCTTCGGGACTTTTTTTTATTTGTAAGCTTTAATTTTAGACCATGCGTGTACATTTAATTGCGATAGGAGGAAGTGCGATGCACAACATGGCTTTGGCTTTGCAGGAGAAAGGTTATGAAGTGAGCGGGAGCGATGATGAAATTAATGAACCTTCAAAAAGCCGTTTAGCGAAAAAAGGTTTGTTGCCGGAAGCAATAGGCTGGTTTCCTGAAAAAATAAACAAAAACATTGACGCTATTATTTTAGGCATGCACGCCCGTGCTGATAATCCGGAATTAATTAAAGCAAAAGAACTCGGCATAAAAATTTATTCGTATCCTGAATTTATTTACGAAGCTACAAAAGAGAAAACACGCATTGTAATAGGAGGAAGTCATGGCAAAACAACAATTACTGCAATGATTTTGCACGTACTCAATTACAATAAAGTGAATTCAGATTTTATGGTTGGTGCGCAATTGGAAGGTTTTGATACAATGGTGAAGCTGACCAAAGAAGCAAAAGTTGCCGTGATAGAAGGGGATGAGTATTTGGCATCTCCAATCGATAGACGGCCGAAATTTCATTTATACAAACCAAACATTGCTTTGTTAAGCGGAATTGCCTGGGATCACATTAATGTATTTCCGACTTTCGATAATTATGTTGAGCAATTCAGAATGTTTGTCGATTTAATTGAGCCTGGCGGAAGTTTAGTTTATTGTTCGGAAGATAAAGAACTCGTTAAAGTCGCTAAGGTTTCGGGAAAGAAAAATAGTATTAAGAAATTGAGTTATTCTGTTCCTCCCAATAAAATTGTAAATGGAACAACTTATTTATTAGTAAACGGAAAAGAAATTCCGCTTTCAGTATTTGGCGATCATAATTTAATGAATTTAACCGGGGCAAGATTAGTATGTAATCAAGTTGGGATCAGTGATGATCAGTTTTATAACGCCATTCAAAGTTTTAAAGGGGCTGCAAAACGATTGGAATTGGTTTATAAGAACGAGAGTTTTGATTTCTATAAAGACTTCGCACATTCCCCATCAAAACTAAAAGCAACCACCGCTGCTGTTAAGCAACAGTTTGAGAAACGTCATATTGTTGCCTGCATGGAGCTTCATACCTTTAGTAGTCTGACTGAAGAATTCCTGAACGAATATAGCGGAGCGATGAATACCGCCGACGAAGCAATCGTGTATTATAATCCCCACACAATAGCCCATAAAAAACTTAAACCGATAAGTGAAGAGCAAGTATTAAAGGCCTTCGCCCGCAATGACTTAAGAGTCTTTACCGATAGTAAAGCAGTAACTGATTACCTTAAATCAAAGACCTGGAAAAACAGTGTTCTGCTAATGATGAGCTCGGGTAATTTTGATGGAGTTGATTTTAAAATTCTAGCCGGTTCCCTCTCACAATAATTAACATCTGGTAGTTTAGAAGTTATGAGTGGATACTAAAAACCCTCTCTCTATTATTAGGTTCTTTATACTGGAAAAATCCGGTTTTTTTACATGAAGAAACATAAGTTTTTATTTTTCACTTTTCTGGTATGCGCAGGCATTTCGTTTGCGCAGAATTGGTCGTTAAAAATAACCAGTCACATTGGTTTCCGTAAATATCATTTAGATACAAAAGCAGCGAAAGAAGAAAATGTTTTAGGCGGGGCATTAATCAAACTATATAAAGGAAACGCGGTTGTTGACCAAAGCGTGAGTGATGGCGGAGGCTACTTCAGTATTTTTGTTCCTGCGAATGATGAATTTATTTTAACGGTGACTTACGCAGGGTGTTTTACCAAAAAAATATATATCAATACCAAAGGTGTTCCGGAAGAAATTCAAAAAACAAACATTAAACCAAGCATAAGTATCGAAGGTTTTATTTTATCGAAACCTTTACCGGGAATTGATTATTCTACCTTAGACCAAACCCTCGCAAAAATTGTTTACATGCCAAAGGAGATTAATTTTGGTGATGAGGAAATGTATACCAAGGAAGGTCTTGCTGTTGTAGCCCGTATTGAAGAAAAAGAAATGGAGCTGATGAATGCTTTTTGTTCAGCCAATAAAGCAGGTGATGAGGCCATGAAAATGCAGGATTGTATATTGGCAGAGAAAATGTATAAAAGTGCGATGGCTATGTTGCCGGCTGAACAATATCCGGTAGTACAAATGACCAAAGTTCAGGATTGTTTTAAGGCGCGTGAAGAAATTGCAAAAAAGGCAGAAGAAGTTATTGCAGCTCAAGCCAGAGAAGACCAATATAGCGATGCATTAAGAAAAGGTGATGCAGCATTTAATTCAAAAAACTGGGCAATGGCAAAGGACGCTTATACAGAAGCTTTATCCGTAAAAGCAAATGAACAATATCCGAAATACAAAATAGCTGCGGTAGATAAAATGATGGCTGAAGAGGAAGTACAGAAAAGCAATCTTGCAAAAGCAGCCGATGTAAAATCGAAATACGATGCCGCAGTAAAACGTGCCGAGGAATTATTTGCAAAAAAATTGTGGACCGATGCTGAGGATGCGTATTATGAAGCCCTTGAAATTTTACCAAACGAAAAATATCCTAAAACTCAAATTGTAGCAATTAATAAAATCATTAGCCGTGAATTCCCCGGTAATGATAAAAAGTACAAAGACGCTCTCGCTAAAACTAGTAAGCTGGATAATGAGTATGTGCAAGCCATCAAAAAAACATACGAAGATGCTTTGACTTACGAAAGCGACGCCTCTTATTTGAAAAAGAAAGCGAACGAAGCAACAGCACCGGCAAGGAATGGCGAACATATCAAAGCACTAATGGCAAAATATCCTCAGGGAATTACTGAAGAAATTATTAACGGTAACGGTGTTGTTATTATTAAACGTATCCTTATTAAGGATAATGATGCATGGGTATATCAGAAAAAAATATTTAACTGGGGCGGGGTAACTTGTTTCCGAGATGACACAACCATCACAGAATCTATTTTCGAAAACGAAACTCGGTTATGATTCAATTCGGTGACTGAGGTTCTCGATTCATCGAAACAGAATGAAAAAAATCCTCATCATATCAGATACCCACAGTTATTTAGAACCAAAACTAATTAAATACATTGAACAATGCGATGAAGTGTGGCATGGCGGTGATATTGGGAATATTGAATTATGCAGGCAGATAGAAAAAATTAAACCTTTCAAAGCTGTTTGGGGCAATATCGACGGTACGGATTTACGTAAGACTTACGAAGAGCATTTGATCTTTAATTGTGAGGAAGTTAAAGTTTACATGACGCATATTGCCGGCCCTGTCGGGAAATATAACCCTAAAGTCCGTGAGAGAATGTTACATGAGAAGCCTGGTTTATTTATTTGCGGGCATTCTCATATTTGCAAAGTGATATTTGATGAAACTTATAATGTCCTTTATTTAAACCCGGGGGCTTGCGGCGTACATGGTTTCCATAAAGTGAAGACAGCGGTTAGATTAGAGATTGATGGCAAGGAAATGAAAAATCTTGAAGTGATAGAACTTGGGAGCAGAGCCGGCTCTTAAATTAGTTTGTCGCCAAAAACAAAATCGTAAATTAAATAAGGCAATAAAATCACAGTCAGGCAAACCCCGAACAAAAGGGCAATTGAATTAAACAAAGCTGTTTTTATGACAATTAAAGGCATTTTTTTACGGTATTTATTGTTTGACTACCGTAAATAGGAAAGGTTTAATCCTAATTAAACTTATTCGATTACCACTTTAGCTCGCCCAATTCGGCCATCAGCGTCCTGTTTTATGAGTAAATACACACCTTGCGGAACATTTGGAAGCTCAAGTCTGAAATAAGTGTTTTGCATCAGTTCAAATTTCGACAGCATATACATTTTTCCGTTTGAACCATATAATTTAAACTGAGCGTATTCAAATCCTGAACCTTCATTGGAAACATTTATATAATCGTGAGCAGGATTAGGAAATACATTTAAGTCATAGAGGCCATTATTTTTTATTTCGCAGGATTTTTCCCAGCCGTTTAATTGCTGCACCACCCATTCACGCTGCATTTGTATAAATGGAAAAATGCCAGGATAACGTATCCTCAAAACAAATGAGGATTTTGTCATCGATACCACATCATCCATTTCTTCAGTTAAAGATTTACTGAAAGAAGTATAAGAATTCAAGCGGTTAGGATCATTTCTGTATGTTTCGTCAATTAAATTATGCCATCTCAATAAAGAAGGACCTAAATTATCCAAAGTAAATTTGGTACGTATAAAATCACAGGCGTAGTTTAAATACTCCTCTTTGTATTCGTCGTACTGAAAAATTTTGGCAAGCAGCGGACGTTTATCCAATTGCGGTGTGGGAATAAGGTAGCCATTTAAAAAAGTTGTTCCGCTTAATACTTTGATGTCCTGAAAAGTTTCATTCATATCCCAGGGAATCCATCTGAATTGTCCGTCGGGATGATGGTATAAGAAGTAATTATTTCCTCCCGACCAATAACTATCCCAGCTTCTTACACATTTTTCTACGGCTAGTGCTTTCAGATACGAATGAACATCAAATTTACTTTCTAATTGTTGTTTGAAATCTTCGCCACTATAATTATTTAAAAAATCTACAAAATTTATGAATCCGCTCCAGTCATCCACATCTTCATTGGTAGTTAGTTTCATGCCCTGGTCTTTATACTTTTGTTTGTCGGTACCCTGCCAATCAAGCGGAACGGAAGCGCCGCGGTCGGTTTTGTAAAGATTACCGTCGTTAAAAGCACCGCCGTATTTCGATTTTAAAAATGTTTTATCAACGTTTTCAATAATTAAGTAAAGTCCGATGTATTCGTCATTCACCCAGACTTTCGTATAAGCGGTTCTTGATGAAAACAATCCTGCATCGCGCATTAATTTATTGCAGGTTGCATCATGCATAAGAGAAGGGTCATTAATAAAAATATTCAGATTTAATTTTTTGAGTCCGTCGAATGTCTGGTTATTATTGGTGAAATCGAATGCAATTTTGAAAGGATTTTTCCTTCCGAAATTAGCAAGAGTATTCGAAGCATTTCCTTTTTCGCGGAAACCGCAGCTGTAAGTGGTCACCCCATCAAATGTTACATCACAGATATGGTAAATTTCCGGATGGTTATCAGGATCTGTAATGTTTGCGTGAAACTCTGCCTCAAGCGTTGTAAACCAATCTTCAAGTGGCGTTTGAATTTTTATTTCATGAATAATAGAATCGTTAAACACAACAGCTCCCGGTTGCCCAAAGCAATGAATGATAAAAAAAATAAATATGTAAGTAATTATTTTTTTCATTGTCCGTAAATACGGTGTTGTGTGTTTAAGTAAGTGTAACGTTTTTTGAAATTTTTACGCATGAAATGAAAACCAATACTGAAATTAGAGCCCATGGAACTGTTTTTATTGGCTAGGTTTAATTGGAGTCCGAATTTAAAATGAACCCTGACATGTGCAGCCAGTCTTAATTCGTAACCCGTAAATGGCTCAATA
>CAZRNW010000196.1:0-6908 GCA_964601535.1 uncultured Flavobacteriaceae bacterium | reverse complement strand
AACGAATATTGCGATCCTTTTATCAGGGAAAACGAAATCTGGCTTCCCAAATAAGTTAAAGTGTCGTCTCCAGCCTTTTATATTAAGAATTTTAAAAAGAGCAATTAATTTTAGTTCGGTTGACTTGTTGTTGCTGCTTTTTACAAGCCGCATTATCTGACTACGTTTCTTTTGTGAAAAGATATCGCTCACTTATATTTTTTCTATCAAGTCTCTAATTTTACCTATTTCCCTGTTTTTATCTAAATAAGTTTGATAGGAATTTATAGAGTTTTCTACTAATGTGTCATAATAAACTAACCTAGCGTCTTCATTGGCAAGTCTGCTTTCAACGTCTTTAGATGGCTCATCAAGAATTTCACCTAAAACAACGATGACTTCAATGTGAATATTCTTTTCGCCAATCTTTGTAAGGCACTTTTCTAAAGCAGATTTGTATTTACTCGCTTGCTCAGCAAGTTTGAATGAGGTTATTTTGTACGATGGATCGTATCTCTTTAATTCTATAATTATATGCTTACCACCTGAGGTTCTATAACGAATATCGAATCTTCCTTTCCCTTCTGCTTCGGTGAGGCCAGCTTCCACTTCCGCAAACGCAGTTTTGACGCTTTGTTCCATTATGGCTGAAACATTGGTAGCTCTTTCCCAAGAAGAATCTAATAACCATAAGTTGTCAAATAAGTACGTTTGAATTAACTTCTCCTTTTCATTATTGTCCAATTTTTCTTTGAACAATTTTATTATTTCGACTCTTTCTTTAGCAATATCATAATAGCTATTTGCCTCAATATCCTCAATACTTGTGAAGATATTGGATAACTGTATATCTGATATGCCCTTTATCGCACCCAACTTACTTAATTCCTCTTTAAGGCGAAGTTTTTCAAAGGCAATAATGCCCTGCTTATACAGCTCTTTCTTTTTTTCCCTTTCATCAGCCTCATCGAAATGAAATGACTCTATGGTTGCGAATAGGTCTTTTGCTTTTTCTTGATGGTCACCTTTTAGAGTATTGAACCATTCAAATACAACTGGGTTTTCTTTTTTGATTTTTTCCACGGCGATTTTTCTATTTTCCGCTATTCGCATATCTGTCCAAACCTTCTTTATTTCTTTAATGCGTAAACGTACGTGTTCCACGAGTGAACGGTACCGTATATCATCTTCTCTTATGCTTTGGCGACTACTTGTTGCAATATCTTTTTGTGCAGTTTCATCTAAAAAATCGGCATTGATTTCTCCAATTAAATAATTGGCGAACATGCCACTTTCATTAATAGATTTTAATAAATCTTCCTGAGAAAGCTTGCCTCGGCTTAACAAACTTATTTTGTTATTACTCGAGACCTCAGTGTCATTATTCAAATCAGCTCGGTTATTCACTGTTCCAATCCAACCGTGAATTTTGAAATCGGAATAGGTTTTTGGATCAAGAGAAGTAACATGGTCGGATAGAGAATTGATCTGAAGGATATTGTTAAATTTTTCTTTGAAATTTATTTTATTCTCTCCGATAGTCCAAATAAATTGAAGTTTCTTGAAGAAATCCCTATCCTCAATAGTAATTGCTTTGTTGTTTATTTTTAAACTAAATTCATCTTCTTTTTTTTCTCCTTTTGCATCAGTATATTCTCTTTTTCCTAACACTGAAAACCTTCTCGCTAATCTCTTTCTTAAAAAGGATTCAGTTTTATTTACACCCTTATCAAATTTCGTTATAATTATTCTTGTGCCTTTATCAATTTCAAATTTTGAAGTATCGGTTTCGTCGGGATGGTATACTCCGTTTTTTTGCTCGCCTGCATCTCCGGCTGATTTGGTTATTTCCGCTTTTATTTTTTCTCTATTTAAAACAAACCCATTTTTAACACCACCTTTTATTGTTTGGATTTCTATATTCTCGGCAATTGAAAACAATGATAGTTTTCCGATACCTTTTCTACCCATTACAGGCCTACGAAATTTTAAACTTAAGTCTGCGTTAGCTCCGTCCTTTCGTTTTTCGTATCCAACTCGAAGAAATCTGCTATTAATGTCCGTTAGGTCCATGCCGTTACCATCATCTTTAATAATGATCTTATCGCTATCGGAATCAATTGTAATATTGACTTCGGTTGCATCAGCATCATAAGAGTTTGCTACAACTTCGGATAAAACTGCAGGAATGTTACTATACAGATTTATACCCAAGTGCTCTAATACTTGGAGACTTAAAGTCATAGTATATTTATGAGAAGTACTCATTAAGCAATTTCTTTAATATGTTTTTTGATGCTTTTAGCAATAACTACTCCAAGTTTCACTGGAACAGCATTTCCAATATGGCGAGCAATTAACGTTGTTGAAAAAGGAATCTTTTTATCTATGAAATCATATTTAGCTGGAAAGGATTGGAGTATCGCAGCTTCCCTAAGCGAGATTGCACGATGTTGGTCAGGGTGTCCGTAGCGGCCATTGCTTAAGCCAACACAATGTGTTGTAAGGGTAGGAGATACGTCATCCCAGTACATTCTGCCGTAAACACTTCCAAAAGCCTTACCACTTTTTTTCTTGTGACAGTCTAGTATTAAAGATTTATCTTTCCAATCAGACCATCTTCCTCCTTTAGGAGTAGCTTTAATTCTTTTTTTATTTATCTCAGTAAGCTTACGAGCATAGTGCAATTTATCTTTTTTATAAATTTCACCATCTTCGATTAAAGGTAAGTGACCAATGGCTTTTCGAACGGTAATCGGTCGTTTCTTATGAGTTTCAGAAATAATGTTTATTTGCTTTGTTTTGGACGCAAATAAAATTAATCTTTTTCTTCTTTGAGGTACGCCATAATTTTGTGCATTCACTATATAGTGAGTAACATAGTAGTCTTCCTTCTTTAAGGTTGCGATAAAGTCCTTTAAAACTTTACCATCGTTAAACTTAGCCAATTGCGGAACATTTTCCATTGAAATTATATCTGGCTTAACTTCCTTAATGATTCGAGCAAAAGAATATAATAGTTTCCATTTACTCTCGTCAGCGTTCTTAGAATGTGCGTAAAGAGAAAACGGCTGGCAAGGTGCGCAACCTACAAGTACTTTTATGTGACCTTTTGGATATAGAGACATGATTTCCTTAGAAGTGACTTTTGTAATATCAGCATGTATGAATTTAGCTTTGTTATTTTTTTCAAATGCATACTTGCAAGTTTCATCAAAATCAATTCCAGCGGCAACATTGAATTTTTCTTTTACCAAACCGTGTGTAAGTCCGCCCACTCCGCAAAATAAATCAACAACTGTAACATCGTTTAATGTAGAAGATTTTGTACTCATAGTCTCTATAGGATTCAAGTTTTAAATATAAGAAAAAATCCCAAATAGCATTACTTTGAAATTGCCGCTCAGAAGGTTAAATCTTACATGCCTACCTGCCGGAGGCTGCGCATTATGGCCCGTAGGGCACGCGCATAAAAGGTGGCTTCGCCACACCATATTGCTGTGCGGTGGGAATTTAGCTTATTTGGTTTTTGCCTGCCTTTTGCAAAAACCAAATGTGCTAAATTAGCGATAGCCAAAGCGCCTTCCGAAGGAGGCGAAAAGGAGGTCGTGCGATAGCTGTTACTATGGCTTCAGCCAAAAAAGTGCGTCGGCAAAAAATTTTAAAAATCTTTTTACCTGAATGTTCTTGTCAAACTGAAAGAGCTGCTGTGCGGTCGCCCGTGCGTGTCAGTCGCCTGTCTACCGAAATGCTTTTTGTCTACGAGGAATTGTCTACGGAGAATTGTCCGCCCCTATGCGCTATAACGGTTTCAGGGCTTGCGCAGTGCCTTTTGGAAATTCACCTTGCTTTACCTTTAACCTTAATATAAAGATACAAAAGTTTTGTTTACCCTTGTCCGCCGGCATTGCGCAATTGCCCTGTGTTGGTGGCTGTGCCCCCGCACCCAGCTTACGCTAACGCTGTACAGGGTGTCCGCCGTTAATTTTTTGTCTGTTTAGCTTTGTTGTGTGCTCTTTGCCATTGGGGAGGCGATGCAGTTTCCATGACCTTCTTTAATACCTATAAACTTTTACTTTTTTTTCGTGAAGAGCCACACGGAGACGAAAACATTTTAGTTAGTACGGATTAGCACCCACAGGCGGGCTGACGATTTTGCAAGCTTTTGCACGCCAATAAAAATCTTTAGACCTTGGCGTTAATGCGATGCAAGTGCTTGCAAAATGTGCGGTGGGTACGTCTTGGTCGATACACACAGGTCAGCGGGTAACGGTTGACACACACAGGTCGATACACACAGATAACACCGTGAACTGTCTACCTTACCGAAAGTTTGTTAACGCTTTGGCTTTGGTTCTTTGTAGCGCCAAAATGACGCTTATACCACCGTATAGGCGGCGTAATGTTCTTTTTCCCCCGTTATAAAGTCCCTTTTTTATGTTAGCGGTTTACTAATTTACCTTATTAAAAAACTAAAATTTGTATTCTATTTGTAAAACTCCGGCGTTTGTTTACTAAACGCCCACGCTTACTTATTTTAAATTTTAGTGAATTTATTTTGAGTTCTTGATTATTTTCTGAAAGCTCGTTTTGTATTCGGAAAACATCTTGTGTTATGCTTGAAAATTCGTGAGAGATTTCTGCGCTCCGATCTTTACTTCATAATTATTCTTTAAAAATGCCTTTTCTCCTATGATAAATGACTAAGCTCCCGTGTTTACTTTCTAAACTCCCGTGCTTGGTTTCCCGGCTCCCGAGGGAGATTTCTTTTTTAAGAATAAGGAAACAATTACCTACTAATATGTTTTAGGTGGCCAGTTGTAAATCTCCCAATGGGATTAACGAATTTTTAGAAAGTTATCGTAGCCTTTGGCAAGCCGATTGCGTTATACTATCTAATTAAAAAACGAAAGAGAGGTACTTATGAACCCACAACAAAATAAATAATTTCTTAATGAAGCCACGCAACGCGGCGCGCTTCTACTGGGGTTTCTCTTTTCTGATTTTATTCCTCATGCAAAATCCAAACGAACCAGTTTGGTAAGAATCGGCAACAAATAAATAATAATTTAAAATTAAAAACTTGATTAAAATGTCAAATTTTAGTGAAGTAGGACACGCAAAAAACGTGGATAATTTTGAAGACTTAATTAATCGTTGCACCGGATTCGGTGTTTCCTACAACCCAAGTCTTAACGCGATAAAGATCGCAAACATGAGTACTTTAAGAACTAACGCCCTTACGGCTTTGGCGAATACGGTTACCGCTTATGCAGCGTATACCAACGCCATTGATAGCAGGCAAATAATTTTTGAGCCATTGCAAAAGATGGCTACCAGGATTATAAATGCTTTGAAGGCGAGCGGTGTTAGTGATCAAGTGCTGAAAGATGCGATGACTATTAATCGTAAAATCCAAGGGAAACGCGCGAAGCCCATTAAAGAAGTGGAAAATTCTGAAACACAAAAGGCAATAGATCCCAATGTACCCATTGACCCGAATGTGCCGGTGAATATTTCTGTTTCGCAATTGAGCTTTGACAGTATGGTTGAACATTACAGTAAACTAATTGGTTTGCTTACAACTGTAACGGCGTATAACCCGAACGAACCCGAGCTGAAAATTGCCGGTTTAAATACTTTGCTTACCAGTATGAAAGCAAGTAACACAACTGCCATTACCGCTACCACTAACTTTATTACGTCACGAATTGCCCGTAATACTTTGCTGTACGCTAAAGGTACAGGACTTGTAGATGTGGCGATGGAGTGTAAGAGTTATGTGAAATCGGTTTACGGTGCAGTAAGCCCGCAGTTTAAAGCTGTAAGTCCTATAAAGTTCACAAGGCGTAAATAAACGGAAGTAGAACCAACCCTGAAGCAGAACAGAGTACGCTTCAGGGTTATTTAAAAACTAAAAAAATGAAACCAAAAGATAAAGAAAACAAGATACTCTTCTTGCTCATTCTGGGAATGACCAAAGCGGAGTTGATTGATGCTATTGCAAGCGGAAGTAAACTTACCAAAGCTGATGCGGGAAGAGCATTAGATGCTACAATAGAATCAATTCATAAAAGTCTCGGTAAAAAACTAAAAGTTGTTTTTGGAGGCAGATTGATAAGCCTCGATCAGAAACTGAAAACAGTTTTTGGAGGAAAGGGACAAATACCTATGTATGAACTTGCAAAAGTTCTTTCCAAGCACGTAAAATAACAGGCGGCATGGCCTGATTTCTGAGGAAACCGCGGGGACTAAATAAGAAAGGCCCTGCGGTTTTTTTATTGCTTTGAAATCTTAGTACCGTTTTCAAATATATCTAAAAAGTAATTTGTATTTCGCTTACCATTAGCAAGTAAAGTTCTGTATTTCTGCATTACCTGAAAATGGGAAGGATATGTTGCAGATAAATTATTATCATCAAAATATTTTTTGCCTATTCTTTTTCCTTTATGGAAAGTTCGAACTGTGATTTGTAAATGTGTTATCATAGATTTTAATTTAAACAAAATTAGTATTTCGGATATTTAAAATAAAATAAGGTTAATAACAGTGTGGTATATTGATAATTTAATTTGCAAAGCTCACCCGATTTGGTTACATTGAATTGAAAAATCGGTAAAAAATGTAAAATAGTTTACAGGCTGGTGTAAACTATTTTATATACAAACCATTCTTTTTTTGAAAATGGAGTGGTTTTTTTGTTGATAAGTCGATTTCTGAATTAATTTTCAACAAAACTAAGTTAAACGTTAGAGAAAAATCTCTGGCGTTTTTTTATGCAATTCATTTGGTAATAATGCCATTGTTTCGTTATCGGGATAGAACACCAATACTTTATTGTTATTGATCCACGTAATGGTGCGTCCGTTGTCGCAAATCCCGCTCTCAAACCTGTTGCCGTAATGTTCCATTTCTCCAGTATGATAATC
>CAZRNW010000195.1:0-6925 GCA_964601535.1 uncultured Flavobacteriaceae bacterium | reverse complement strand
TCCTTTTGCTGAACAACTTCCGATGTTCTTTCTGCAACCGTTACTTCAAGTTGCTGTTGTCTGATTTTTAACTGACGGGTACGAACTCCGTTAAAACCAAATACAATACTAACAAAGGCCATTATGTAACCGGCATAAGCACCGGGATGTAAATACCAAGGTGCATTAATAGTAAATTTATATTCGAAAGTTTCACTCCATTTTTGTGAATTACCAATTGCTTTTACTTTAAAAGTATAATCTCCGTGGGATAAATTGCTGAAGGATACTTTATTCTCAGTGCTTATTGGGCTCCAATCGTTGTCGCCTGAACCTTCTAACATGCATTGATATTGAATTTTATCAGGTGCCGACCACTCTATTCCGCTGTAATGAAATGTTAAGTGATTAATATAATGCGGAAACACCGGGTCTTTGGGATAATTAAAGAAATCGTTAAGTCCGCTGAAGCTTACATTGGTTAATCTCTTTTTTAATTTGTCGCCAACCAGAATTTCCCTTCCGGTTTTTAATGAATCCTCGAGCGAATTAAAATCAATAAATGTTTGTTCCAACTCTAAACTTGACATATGAATGTCGGGGGCTTTATCGGATAATTTGTAATTATTAAGATCGAGGGTAGTAAGAGCTTTACCATTACCCCACCAAATGTGATTTTTACCATCAACAAAAACACTGTTCGGAAAAAAATTATTCGCTTTTAAACCATTCGCTGTTGTATAAGCATAATTGGTAAATTTCCCATTTCTGTTAACCAAATAGTTTAATCCTTTTTCAGTGGCAATCCATACATTCCCTGATTTATCCTGAACCAGAGAACGGATGTTTTTACTGGTTAAACCGCTGTTCTCATCAAAATTAAAAAATTCCGGCTTCCTGCTTTTTATGGTTCCTGCTTTCAAAACACTTATACCCTTTCCATCAGTACCAAACCATACATTGCCATCTTTGTCGATTACAATTGATTTTACATAATCGCTGCACAAGCCTTCCTTTTCGCTGTAACACCTGAAAAATTCCCCATCGTAACAACAAGCACCGTAACCATCGGTAGCGAACCAAATATTTCCGAGTTTATCCTGAGTAATGGCGACAACCGAATTTTCACTTAACACAGGGTCGTCCATAAAGGTGGTAACTGCAACCCCATCATAACAACATACGCCGGCATCATCAGTTCCGAACCAAATTTTTCCGGAGCGGTCGGTGAACATACTTAAAATATAATTGCTGTTTAATCCCTGATCTTCTCCGAAATTTTCAAATGTTTTTCCGTTAAATTTTACTGCCCCTCCCCCATCAGTACCCATCCAAATATTTCCTTCATTATCGCGGGTTAGAGCTTTTATGTAATTACTGCTTAAACCTTCACTTTCGGTATAGTGCGAAAAATTTATTCCTTCGTAATGTATAACACCATCACCATAAGTCCCGAACCACAAAGTTGAATCGGGACCGGCAACGATTGAACGCACGGTATTACTTCCTAATCCTTCACGGTCGGTATCATGTTTAAATGAGGAGCTGTTGTAAAGACAAACGCCGCCGCCATAAGTTCCCATCCAAACATTTCCTGAAACATCTTCGCGGATACACAGTACATAGTTATTGCTTAATCCCTCGCGTGTTGAAAATATTTCTACTTTTTTTCCGTCGTAAACGCAAAGACCTCCATCATAAGTTCCCATTAATATATTTCCCCTTTTGTCTTTGTGTAATGAAATAACACAATCACTACTTAAACCATCGGCTTTGGTAAAATATTTTATTGTTTTACCATCGAAAATATTTACGCCTCCGTCATCTGTCGAAATCCAAATATTTCCTTTATCGTCTTCGATAATGGCATGCACAATTTTACTATTCAATCCTGCACCGGTACCAACATAAGTAAATGTTTTTTCATTAAACATACATGCGCCCCATCCGTTTGTACCGAACCATATATTACCTTTTGAATCCTGAATAATAGAGCGGACGGTATTATTGCTTAATCCCATGCTTTCATCGTAGGTTGTTAAATTTTTTCCGTCGTAAACACAAACACCGCCTCCATTGGTACCAAACCAGATTTTTCCGGTTTTATCTTCGCACAAAGCAAGAATGGTATTATCACTCATGCCTTCATCTTTTGTAAAGCGTGACATTATTTTACCGTCATAGCAACAAGCTCCTCCTCCTTCTGTACCAAACCAAATCCTTCCTTTTGAATCCTGAATCATGCACAGCACCGTGTTATTGCTTAGTCCGTTTCTCTCAGTGAAATTCGTGAATGAGGAACCATCGTATCTGCCGGCACCGCCACCAACAGTTCCCAGCCATAAGTTACCCCACTTATCGAACATGAGGCTTCTGATAAATGAAGAGCTCAGGCCTTGTTCAACATCGAGATACTGAATATTACTAATAGCGGCATCCTTAAAACGAGGGGCTGAAGCCGCAACAGGAATTGACTGAACACAGACAACTGTGTTAATTTTCGCAGCAACAACGATGGGCAATTTATAATCTTCAGTTCCGGGAGTAGCGCTAAATAAATCCGCAGGTACTTCAGAACTACTTAATTCTCCAACTAATCTTACATTCGTATTTGTAGGATAGACCCGCGGAGTTTTAGCATTGCTTACAAAGGGTTTTCCGGCTTCAGCGGTTTTATGCTTAGCCCGGCGGATAGTAACGAGATTAACCTGTTCTTCTTTTACAGTGTCATTTATTGTTTCAGAAATTGTTTTTTCTTTTTTGTCGGAAACATTTTGTTTACAGGAAACAAAAAAGACAATTAAAACTATAAATAAGGTTAGTCTATTTTTCATAATACCGGTGAAACGGCTTTTAAAGATAGAAAGAAATTTCATTTATTTAATGACTACTGAAGGGCTTAAACCTTACAGTTTTAGATGGAATATTAGCAAAATAGCTTAAATTTGTGCCTCCTGAAAAAGCCCACGTAGTTCAATGGATAGAACGAGCGTTTCCTAAACGCTAAATCCAAGTTCGATTCTTGGCGAGGGTACTAAAAAACGCCCCGATAAATCGGGGCGTTTAACATTTCATGAATCAGAAACTTTATCAATCTGAATTCTTTTTAAAATACTGCATACTCATGTAAGTTACCAGAGCACCCGAAACAACCCCTTCAAAACCAATAGCCGCAGCAGCATTTCCCGGAGTAAGATACTCACCAAATTCGGCAAAGTTAATAATGTAATTCATGAAATCAGAATCAATTTTTAAGTAAATCCCAATAAAGATTGCAAAAGGAATTACAGCGGTTAATGAAATGCGCATTCCCATTTTTAACCCTGATAAATAGTCGATTCCCGAAGGTGAATATTTTTTCTTGTAATAATAAAAGGCTGTGATAATACCCCCGGCGAGAAAGAAAAAGTTCAAATACCTTAAAGATAATACTTGCGACAAATCAAAAAATTTCATTGCTAAAAAAAACATGATGAGCGAAATTGAAACCCCTGCTCCAATCAAATTGCATAAAGCAGATTCGTAGGAATCAACTTTATACCCGCTCTTGCTGTTAACTATTTGGTTTGATTTCATATTGATTGATTTTAGTTTATGATATAATACTTACTGATATTTCAAAAAGAATGCCGAAATCAAACTGTATTCATTTTGCTGATTTTCAAATTATTGAAATAAGTGGCTTGCAAATTTTTTACCAATATGGTAAAATAATTACCGGAATAATAAATTTTTAAGCTAAGAGTGCCTAGGCCATGTTTTTTATGACACGGTAAATTGTAGATTGACCTATATCTAATTTCTCTGCTACGAGCTTAATATTGTTGTTGTATTTCTTCAAATAGGCTTTTAAGATTCGGATTTCGAATGCCTTCATTGTAAGTTCTTCATTTAACAAATCGTTTACAATATCAGATGCTGTAAGATTTATTTCACTCGCCTGAATTTCATCGCCTGAGCTCATTACAACAGCTAATTCAATGACTGATTTTAATTCCCTGACATTTCCGGGGAAAAAATAAGTCAATAATTTTTTTTGCGCCTCCTCAGAAATTGATTTAGGTTTTAGACCGTTCTCCTTGCAAAATTTTTCAAGAAAGAATTTAGAAAGGATTAAGATATCTTTTCCGCGTTCACGAAGTGGCGGCAACTCAATTTGTAACCCGAATAAACGGTAATGTAAATCCTCACGGAATTTACCATTCTTAATTTCACTCTGAAGATTTCGGTGTGTTGCCACAATAATTCTGCAATCAATTTTTACCGGTGTATTGCTTCCAACCCTGACAATTTCTTTTTCCTGTAATACTCGTAATAGCTTGGCTTGAAAAGCAATATCCATTTCACCGATTTCATCTAAAAATAAAGTTCCGCCATTCGCTTCTTCAAATTTGCCAATACGGCGGGCCATGGCTCCGGTAAATGAACCCTTTTCATGCCCGAATAATTCACTTTCGATAAGTTCCGACGGGATAGCAGA
Organism: uncultured Flavobacteriaceae bacterium; assembly: GCA_964601535.1. GTDB lineage: Bacteria > Bacteroidota > Bacteroidia > B-17B0 > Aurantibacillaceae > JAHEYG01. Next base: position 2,466 of record CAZRNW010000195.1, on the reverse strand, counting down.
AACGTTTACGGCTACAAATGGCTTGTTTTTTCGCGGCGAATTATAATGAATTGCTTTAGCAACAACCTCTTTACCTGTGCCCGTTTCTCCTGTAACTGTTACTGTTATATTTGTTGAAATTGCTTTTTCAATAAGCTGGAATACATTTAAAATAGAAGGACTGCTTCCGATTATAGATGTTTGAAAATCATATTTTTTCTGAACTTCTTTTTCTAAAGCAGAAATCCGTGTTTTAAGTTTCGCGTTTTTCCTGATGTTGTTTACTGTACTTAATAAACGGTCGCGGATATCCTTTTCTTTTACAATATAGTCGTAAGCGCCCTTCCTTATTAATTCAACAGCTGTCGCTATTTTATCCTGTTCTGAAATTATTATCACCTCAATATCCGGATTGATTGTTTTTATTTTTTGAAGCACTTCATCACCCGTCATATCCGGTAAAATATAATCCAGCGTTACTACATCGGCCGGTTCGCCGGTGTATTGAAAAAATTCCTTTGCTGTGTGAAAGCCCTTCACTATATAGTCCGGGTTTAAAGAAAGATTATGAATTAATAATTTGTTATACCATTCATTATCTTCTATCACGTGTATTGTAAATGGTTTTTCGTTCATAACACGAGGGTTTAGGGTTAAAAACTCAATATTCGTTTTATACTAATTCATTTTTTAGTTCATTTATTATTTTATCGGCCTCAGATCTGGCTTTTATAATCAATTCATCCAGCCCGAGGGTTTCGTCCTTTTTTACCAAATCCATAATAATTCTTAATGTACCATATAATTCTACCGCGCTCATATGGCGGCAAGGCGGGCATATTTTGTGAGCGAATTCACCAACATTCTTGTAATTTTTTCCGGCGAATGCATTCTCAATTTCTTTTATTCCATCAGAAGTGGTTTTAATAAATACATTTATCATCTCTTTAACAAATGCTTCATCGCCATTGCTTAGCTGCCTTAATTCATCAAGGCTATACGTTTTATTTTTCCCGTTTGCCATTTCACTAATTTTATTTTGATGGTTTACTTTTACCGATAGCATATTATATTCATTTATTCCGGTGAGATTAATAATTTTATTAAATAAATCTTCTTCTTTAAATGGCTTTGATAAAAAGTCATTTATACCGGCTTCTCTACAGCGTCTTTTCTTTTCTTCAGTGGTCACAGCCGTAAGTGCAATAATCGGTGTTTCAGCTTTAACAACATCCTTCATTCTCCTGATTTTCTCAGCAGCCTCAATCCCGTTCATCTCAGGCATTCGTATATCCATTAGCAGAATGTCGTATTTATTTACCATAACCTCTTCAAGTACTTCTTTACCATTTTTAACCTCTTTCACTTCCATATTCCATTTACTAAGGATTACATTCAATAGTTTCCTGTTGTATTCGTCATCATCCGCAATCAGCACTCTCATTGTTTTCAAAAAACGTTCATCAATCAATACAGGCTTTCCGCTTTCCTTAAAAAAAACAGTGCCCGCTCTACTTTCAGTATACGGAATTTCGATAGTTATGGTTGTACCTTTTCCCTCTTTACTATCAATATTTATCGTTCCATTTTGAAGCTCAACCAATTTTTTGGTAATGGGTAAACCAAGGCCAGTACCCCCGTATTTATAATAAATGGTGGTATCGGCCTGTTGAAATTCATCAAATACCTCTTTAATTTTATCCATAGGGATACCAATACCTGTATCACTTACCTCCAAATTAAGCAAAAAGTTATTTTTTGTGGTTTTTGTGAATCTGGCTGTAATATTTATTTCTCCCTCCTCAGTAAATTTAATTGAGTTGCTAAGTAAGTTTAATGTTATTTGTTTAAGCCTTACGGGGTCTCCAATTATGAATTCAGGCATTCTATCAACTACATTGTAATTTATTTTTACTTTTCCGGTTCTAATTAAAGGCGCCGACAACTCAATGACTTCCTTCAGAATTTTGTCAGGATTAAAACTAACATATTCAAAACTGAATTTTCCTGCCTGCATTTTCGAATAATCAAGAATATCGTTAATAATTCTCAGTAAATGCTCGTTCGACTTTTGAACAATTTTCATCTGTTCGTACTGTTCGGGATTTAATTCTGTTTTTAAAATTTGATTTGTAAACCCGGATATGGCATTCATTGGCGTCCTTATTTCATGGCTCATGTTAGCGAGGAATATTTCTTTTGAATGTGCCAATTGTTCGGCTTGATTTTTTCCTTCCTCAAGAAACTTTTCGTATTTATGTTTCTTACTTAAGTATTTAATTAAAAACAAACTCATAATTATTAATAACAACCCGGCTACAATGCAAAAAGAAGCAACCACTTGATTCGTTTGTTTTGCTTTTACTGCCGCTTGATTTATTTTCTGGGCAATTAATTTTTTTTCAATATTTTCAATGCTAAAAAAAATGTCTCGTATGAAAATCATTAAATTTGCATCCCGTTCAACGAGTACCAATTCTTTTTGTT
>CAZRNW010000194.1:0-6932 GCA_964601535.1 uncultured Flavobacteriaceae bacterium | reverse complement strand
TAATAACTTTTTTCATAAAAGCTGCCTCTTTGCACAACTGTTGATATGGAAGGGGGTTATGAAACCTCATCATTGATCTCCTTCCTTTCAGCTTTTAAAAATTTTATAATTTATTACAAAATAAGATGAGGGATTGCCGGGAGATTGATGAGCTATTAAACAGGTTGATAAGTTTACACGTTTATTTTTCCATTTAAACGTTTTTTAGATGCGTCAGTTTCCCGGTTTATTTTCAATGGAGAATAAACAGCACAATACCAAAGACCCATCAGATAGAACAAACATTGTTCTTTTAATAATCGGAGCATTGATTGCTATGTTCTATATGGGAATTTTTATACTGGCTAAATTGTTGAATTAAAGATGAAGTGTGTAATTTCAGCTGTCATATTAAACCTGTTCATGCTTTCTTCAGCTCAAAATACGATTAAACTAAAAGAACTGCAGGGCTCATGGTACTGCTGTAATGATAATTCAGCTTATTACAGTGGTGATAGTACAGTGCTTTACAGCTCGCCTGTTTTTTATGATTGTTGCGACGAAGTAGTTTGGTGGATGAAAAATGGTATATTCAGAAAATATGATAACACGTGTAAAGAGAAATCAAAAAATCAAGAAGCATCAAAAAATTATGGCGCCAAATTCTCAATCGTAAAATCATCGAATAAAAGAATACTGGTTATTTCGGGCAACAAAACTGTAATCGAGAAATTTGAGGTCGTTTCTGTACAAATTGTGGATTGGCCAAATGATGCCGGGGCAAACTATAAAAAACTTACTTTAGTGCGCGTCGGTCCGTTAATTGATAGTATGAAATAAATGCAAACGCTTATGTCTTATAAAAGAAGCCATTTACTTTATGATCATTATCGGTGGTCTGAATATGAAGATGATAATCCAAGGATATCGGGGGCTATCAGTGATATCGCTTTTAACAGAAGCGAAGGATGCGAAATACTTTACCTGATCAATCGTTTTATGGAAGATTGGGGGCTTGAGGGTATTCAAAGCGGACAAAAGATCGAAAGAATGATACGTAATCATCTGCCATATAATGTAACAACCCAAATTGATGTTAAGATCTGGGTAAAACAAAATTGGAAGTTCTATTAAGCAACCTAATTTTTACTTATATAATTATGAAAAAATTACTCTTTAAATCCCTCATCATTTGCCTATCCGTTTTAACATTATTAGCCTGTAAAAAATTTGGACATAAATTCGATACTTATTTTTATACTGATACGGAAAGCTCCGACGGTCCATTGTATTTATATATTGACGGCAAAAACAAAGGTGCATTACCTTTTTTAAAAATACCTGTTTCCACAGAGAATGATACCGTAATCAAAAGTGCGTTGCATCTTGTTCTTCGATCCGGTAATTATAAGATTGAGGCTAAAGACCCTTTTGGAAATTTAAAGTTTTCTGGTTATCTGAAATTCAGAAGACGTACAATAGGTAACGGCGGCACTCTGGGTGGTCAGGAAACAGTCTCTTCGGGAGATATTATCGTCACAAAGATTTTTTACTGAAATGTGTAATGAGGAAAATTATAACGAATGGCATGGTGATCCTGATAATTGGATCTGGGGAATTTTTTACTTCAATAGAAAGGATGAACGCTTATTCGTGCCTAAAAGAATTCCGGTTTTTGGTATAACGGTAAATTTGGCCAGATTTCATTCTTATCTTATCGTTATATTAATTATTATACTTATAATTCTTTACGTTTAAAATACTTTCTTTAACGCCAAAATATTTCTTCTGATCCATTCATAATACGTTTATATAAGAACTATATGGTATTATAAGCATCAGGAAAAATAACTTTTGGCTTAAACTTTCTCAGCTCTTTAACTGTCATAGAGGCATAAGCAATAATGATTACTTTGTCTCCTTTACTTATTTTTAAAGCTGCTGGTCCATTCATGCATATAATTTTCGACCCCCTTTCTCCTTTTATAACATAGGTTATTAACCTTTCGCCGTTCCTATGGTTAATTACATGTACTTGTTCCCCTTCCAGCAACCCTGCAGCATCCATCAAATCCTCATCAATTGTTATGCTGCCAACATAATCAATATTTGCTTCAGTTACAAAAGCGTTATGTATTTTTGATTTTAAAACCTGTACTTGCATGATTTCAGACACCTGCTACAATGTTATACAAAGTCCGGTACTTCAATATCTTTATCTTAGTCCCTTTTGTCACAATAATATTTTCATCTTTAAAGGTCCGAAGCATCCGTACTAAAGTTTCCTTGGCGGTTCCAACAAATCCTGCAAAGTCATCTCTGTTAATAGATATGCTCACTGTCTTAATGTTTTCATCTGTCCGCTGATATATTTTACTAAGTATAAGTAAACTTAAAGCCACTCTCTCCTTTACAGCATAATGTGAAAATATGGTCATTTTATTTATCCACACTGAAAATTCTTTAGATAAAACTCCTAATAATTTTCTAGCCAAGTGCGATGACCTTTCAAGCAGGCCTGAAAACAAATCCCTCGGAATAAAAGCCACAACTATATTATCCATTGCAACAGCCGAAACGGGATGTGGTTCTTCTGCTAAAAGCGGTCTATAACCAAAGTAATCTCCCTTTTTATAGATGTAAACTATGCTTTGCTTTCCTTCGCTGTTGGTCTGAAATATTTTTACCTTGCCTTTTTTTACAAGGTAAACACCTTTCGAATAGCTATTTTCTCTAAACAGATATTCTCCTTTTTCATATTCCCTTCTAACCATTTTATCTCGTACCATCTGAGCTTCCTGGGGAGTAAGAAAATCAAAAAGTGAAGACGACTTTAAATGATATTTTTCGATATTAAACTCCATAGGTTAAGTATATCAAACTTTTATAAAATTAAAATTGACATTTGTCAATCTTTTATACCAAGCATTTTTTTAAATTTGACTCAATACTCTTTTTCATCATCTAATATCAACCTGCTATTGGTCAAGCCTTAGCAGGTTTTCTTTTTAGTAATGCATTGCGATTTTGAATATATAATAGACAAACTCTTGAATGCGACAGATTCAGACGACATTCACTCTATCGCAATGTATATTGAATACAATATATCTAAAGAAAAACAACTGAAATTAAAAAAATTGTTAAAAGAAAGATCTCGTAAAAAATTGAACTCCTGCGAAACTTTGAATATAAGGCAATTGCTTGGTTTTTTGGAATAATTGTTTTTTCAATTGATAATTATCAATAAAACAGAATTATGTTAATAGTTACTTGAAGGCAATAACCGAAAAATACTATTATGAAACTGACTACGTATTCTCTGCACAATTACAAAAACATATCTCAAATAAATAAACTCAGCAGTAAGCAGAAAGAGGCCATCGAGGTTGTCGGAAATGTTCTGCCATTTAAAACAAACAATTATGTAATTAATGAACTAATAAATTGGGAAGATCCCTATAACGATCCAATCTTTAAATTAACATTTCCGCAAAAAGAAATGTTGAGTAAAAGTCACTTTAACTTAATGTGGAATACTCTTTTGGCTAGCAATAATAAGGATGTTATAAAACATACAGCCAACAAAATTCGTTTAGAACTAAATCCACATCCTGCCGGACAAATCGAACACAATGTTCCGGAAATTAATGGTGAAAAACTTATGGGCATACAGCATAAATATCGGGAAACAATATTATTCTTTCCAAGTCAGGGTCAAACCTGTCATGCCTATTGTACATTCTGTTTTCGCTGGCCGCAATTTGTAGGAATGGATCAATTTAAGTTTGCATCAAAAGAAGCCGCAATTCTAAAAAACTACATAATGCAAAATAAAGATGTCACCGATATTCTTTTTACCGGTGGTGATCCAATGATAATGAAAGCTAAAGTTTTCGCTTCATACATACAGCCTTTATTAGATGATAACATACCCAATTTACAAACTATCAGAATTGGAACAAAGGCACTTTCTTATTGGCCTTACAAATTTATAAGCGATGATGATTCTGGTGAACTATTAAATTTATTTGAAAGTATAATAAAAAAGGGGATCAATTTGTCCATTATGGCTCATTTCTCTCATCCGGTGGAATTAGAGACGGATGCAGTTAAAACAGCAATTAAAAGGCTGAGAAATGTTGGTGTTCAAATTAGAACGCAATCACCGATATTAAAACATATTAACGATAAGCCCGAACTTTGGTCAGAAATGTGGCGAAAACAGGTGAACTTAAATTGCATTCCTTATTATATGTTCATTCCAAGAGACACGGGCGCCCAGGAATATTTTGCCGTAACACTCGAGAATGCTTGGGGTATATTCAGAAACGCTTATCAAAAAGTGAGTGGTGTTTGCAGAACAGTAAGGGGTCCAAGTATGTCATGCACGCCGGGGAAAGTTCAAGTATTAGGTGTTACTGAGATAAATGGAGAAAAAGTATTTGGATTAAGAATGCTGCAGGGACGAAATCCTGATTGGATTGCCCGGCCATTTTTTGCAAAATATGATAAAGATGCTATTTGGATGGATGAGCTAAAGCCTGCTTTTGGTGAAAAGAATTTCTTCTTTGAAAAAGAACTAAATGAATTATTTGACGAACGGATTACAGATCGTGATAAAGACAGGTTTGAGTAAATTTCATCTGCTGAAATAATAACAATACCTTAAACCATATACAACTTAAGCAACAAGTAAATAACAAACATCATAATCATTGCGGTACCTTCACTGCGTGAGACACCTTTTTTTGTACTAAGGAAAACCAAAACTAAAAAAGTTGCGCCAAATAAAAAAGGAACATCAATGTGTAACCCTCCCTAAAACTAGGACAGTTTGAAAGTAGAAAAATCTTAACTTTAAACTGTCATATGAAAAAAACAAAATTCACCGAAACGCAGATCGTAACGGCGTTAAAAGAGTACGAAGCAGGCAAATCAGTGTCGGACATTTGCCGCGGACTTGGCGTAAACAAGCAGTCATTCTACAACTGGAAGAAGAAATATTCCGGGATGGATGCCAGTCAGCTCTCAGAATTAAAAGCGCTGAAGGACGAAAACACACGTCTAAAAAAGATGTATGCTGAACTTGCAATGGATAATGTGATCCTGAAGGACGTATTATCAAAAAAGTTCTAGGGCCCTCTGAGAAAAAAGACCGGGTTGATTATATCCGCACTGAGTATGGATGTAGTCTTCAGAGAGCCTGTAGAGTAATATCATTCACTCGTTCATTGTATTATTATCAGCCCAAACGAGATGATACTGAGGTGAAAGAAAAACTTCTTGCGCTTGCGGAGAGAAAGCCAATGGAAGGTCAGGACAAGTTCTATCAGCGCATTCGTAATGAAGGTCTGGTGTGGAATTACAAACGTGTAAGAAGGGTGTACAGGATCTTAGGATTGAATAAGCGAAAGAAAACCAGGAAGCGGCTGCCCAGGCGAGTGAAAGAGCCCTTATTGCAGCCGGAAAGAATAAATCAAATGTGGTCAATGGATTTTATGCATGATGCCTTGGAGAACAAAAGAAAATTCAGAACCTTGAATATTATCGACGATTATAACCGTGAAGCTTTGGCAATAGAAGTACAGCTGGGGATCAGTTCACATTTAGTAACAAACGTGTTAAGTGATCTGCTGCGGGAAAGAGGAAAGCCTGAATGGATCAGGGTTGACAACGGCCCTGAGTTTATTTCCTCAACACTAAATGACTGGTGTCATTCGCAGGGAATAAAACTTCAGTTCATTCAACCGGGAAAACCCTCCCAGAATGGATTTATCGAGCGGTTTAACCGAACCTTTCGCCAGGACGTACTTGATGCATATATTTTTGAGGATCTCAGCCAGGTAAGAATCTTAACCGAAGAATGGATTGAAGAATATAATCACACAAGACCTCATGAATCGCTTGGAGGAATGGCACCGGTTCAGTTCCGATTAAAACATCAACTTCAAAACGGGGAAGCTAGCTTCCCCGTTTTGAAACAACAACAAATAATGAAAGAAAATAAACTAAATTAGTGCTGTCCTAATTAAGGGAGGGTTACAAATGCTTAATAAATTGTTTTCGATTTTTGTAGTGCTAATTGTGGCGCCCAAACCAATAGGAATCAATCCGTCAAAAATATTACTGCCAATTACATTTCCAACCGACATTCCTGCTGATTTATTTAATGCTGCACCGATCGAAACAGCTAACTCAGGCAAGCTTGTCCCAAGCCCTATAATCGCTATACCTACAAACGATTGGGCAACACCCCATTTTTCTGCTAACTGCATGGCGTTTTCAACGACTAGATGCGATGAAGCAATAAGCACTACAAGACCGGTGATTAAATAAAAAGCTAGTTTACTATTTGTATAACTTGGTCCTTCTGAGTTATCATCTTCGTGGTTACGTTGAGTTTTCATCAGTATAACATAATAAGCTATATACAAAATCAGCATTATGCCTCCTTCCATTCTGGTTATCATTCCGTCTAATCCAAAAATAAAAAGCAAAACAAGTGAGCTCAATAAGGCTGTACCATCTCGTAACAAATCTTTTTTCTCCATTTTAAATCGTAAAAACAATCCGGCGACCCCAAGTATCAAAGTTATCTGACTTATACAGCTGCCTATTGCATTACCGGTTATTATTCCGGAAGATTCAATGCCCTGCAATTGCATAATAGATGCTTTTGTTGAAACAAACACCTCCGGCAAGTCAGTTCCAACAGCCAAAATAGCAACTCCTACAAATGAGTGTGATAAATTAAAACGCTTCGCAATCCCAAGCGCGCCATTAATGATCCACTTAGTTCCTAACCAAAGTCCTGCTAAACCAATTATGATAAGTCCGAAATGCATGTTCTGTTTAAACCTGAAATTAGGTATTTTTTATGAGTTATTGTATTAAAAAATATTATTGTGGGATTAATAAGAATAAAGAGAGTAAGAAAGTTTAGAAAAGAT
>CAZRNW010000193.1:0-6944 GCA_964601535.1 uncultured Flavobacteriaceae bacterium | reverse complement strand
CTGCTGATGTAACAAAAGGCTGTGCACCGCTCGCTGTAACGTTTTCTGCAACGTCTAATTCGTCAACAGATATTTACAACTGGTCGCTTGGCGGAGGAGCGGGAGGAAATGCAGTAGGTTCTCCGGTAAGTAATGTGTATACACAAACCGGACTCTACAGTATATCAATGACAATTGTAAATTCATTTGGTTGTACAAAAGATACTACAGCGGTAAATTACATCGAAGTATATCCAAAACCGGTTGCAGAATTTACTGCGGATCCCTGGTTAACAACCATACTTGATCCTGTCATACAGTTTACAAATTTATCTACAGGAGCCATTAGTTACTTCTGGGATTTTGGGGATGATAACAGTGCGTTAAACAATACAACTATCGAACATCCTGCGCACGCTTATGAAAATGCAGGTATTTACCAGGTATGGTTGGTTGCGTTTAATGATAAAGGCTGCCGTGATACTGTAATGCATACAGTGGAAATAGAAGGCGAATATGCACTATACATCCCGAATACATTTACACCGGATGATAACGGACTTAATGATATCTTCCAGCCAAAAGGCGTGGGCATCGATGAGAGTTCTTATAAGATGTATATCTTCGATCGTTGGGGTGAGATTATTTTCACCAGCGATGAGTTCCGCAAAGGATGGAACGGAAAAGTAAAAGGAACGGATACATTTGCTGAGCAAGGTGTATACACTTACAAGATCTTAGTGAAAGATTACCAAGGGAACGTGCACAAGTATATCGGACACGTAAACAATCTATACCGACAAGCTAAAGTAGACTAAGGATTTAAATACTGTTTTAAGAACCCTGGTTAAGAAATTAATCAGGGTTTTTTATTTTGCTTCGGCACAGCGTTCGCCATCAATGGCGGCACTGATAATACCGCCAGCAAAACCGGCACCTTCACCGCAAGGAAATAAATTTTTTATTTGAGGATGCTGCAATGTTTCTTTATCACGCGGGATACGCACGGGGGTAGAAGTTCTTGATTCTACACCAACGATAACAGCTTCATTTGTTAGGTAACCGCGCATTTTGTTACCAAATGCCTTAAAACCTTGTTGCAATGAACTTCCAATTAATTTTCCTAATACATCATTCATCAACACGGATTTTATTCCGGGTTGATAAGAACAATCGGGCAGGGAAGAACTTAATTTATTATTTACAAAATCCTGAAGGCGTTGTGCAGGAGCAGTTTGGGTTCTTCCTCCGTGAATCCAGGCATTATGTTCTAATTGCTTTTGAAATTCTAAACCCGCAAGCGCACCAAATTTTTTATAAGGCTCAAAATCTTTTAAATCAAAACCTACAACAATACCGCTGTTGGCAAAAGGATTGTTGCGTTTACTGGGCGACCAACCATTAGTTACCACTTCTTCTTGAGTTGTAGCACATGGGGCAATAATTCCGCCGGGACACATACAAAAAGAATAAACACCGCGGCCATCTACCTGCTGAACCAAACTGTAACTGGAGGCTGGAAGATAAGTACGTTTTTCGTTTACTTCATTCAAAGAACCGCAATGGTATTGAATGCGGTCTATTAGTTCCTGCGGATGTTCAGCACGCACGCCCATCGCAAATGGTTTAGCTTCCACCAAAATGGTTTTCTTATTCAGTAATTCGTAAATATCCCGGGCGCTATGACCTGTTGCTAAAATTAATTTTTGAACCGGGAATATTTTTTCTGAATTTGTTTTTAAATCTAAAACCGAAATCTCTTTTATTAATTCATCTTTGGTAATAATGTCAATTAATTTATGTTCGAAATAAATTTCCCCTCCGAAATTCAAAATGGTTTCCCTCATCTTCGCAATAATCTGAGGAAGCTTGTTGGTTCCTATATGAGGATGCGCATCCACTAAAATTTCCTCTGAGGCACCGTGATAAACTAAGGTCTTTAATATTTTTTCTACATCACCGCGTTTGGTCGAGCGTGTGTATAGTTTACCATCACTGTATGTTCCTGCGCCACCTTCTCCAAAGCAATAATTACTTTCCGGATTTACTATGTGTTCTTTATTAATGGCAGCTAAATCACGACGACGACTTTGTACATCTTTACCGCGTTCAATAATGATTGGTTTTATTCCTAATTCCAGACAGCGTAAAGCAGCGAAAAGTCCTGCCGGCCCGGCACCGATAATAGTGGTTAGTGGCGAGTGCTTAGTGGTTAGTGTGTAGTTGGGTTTGTAATTGAATTCAGGAATGTTTTCGTTGATGTAAACATCAACCGTTAAATAAATTTTAATATTTCTTCCGCGCGCATCAATGCTGCGCTTCAGGGGCTGAATAAAAAATTGTTCTGTTGGTTTTAAAGAAAGTTCTTTGGCTATTTCTTCTTTCAGAAGCTGTTCGGTATAAGCTACCTTAGGCGGCAGCTGCAATTGAATTGTTTTTTTCATTTTAAATGGAAGGTTTTTAGCCTTCAAATAATTTTGGTAAAGATAAACTAATTATTCTTTACTTTTTTGTATTCCCCGTCGAATAAAGTGGTCCATGTTTTACCGCCGTCTTTACTTAAATTCCAGGTTTGTTTTACATTTCCGTTTTTCATTAATTCCCAGGTAATTTGATTAATTCCTTGTTTTGGATCTCCTGTAAATTCGTCACACAATACCATTTTACCATCTTTGATACCACCAACCAAAAGAAGTGTCAGACCAGAATTATCAATCCAGTATTGTTCCCAACGTTGTTTAACAGAATTGTAATTGCTTAAACTTTTTCCATAATACCTACCTAATGGACCAATGTAATGTTCCAATAAACCCAAACTATCATTAATGGATTCGATAGTGCTTTTTCCCGGATTATCGTTTTGTCCCATTTTGTAGACTTCCCATTTTCCCAGCCAAAAATCAAACTGATGATGTTCTTTGGAGGGCTTTGTTACGGACTGTGCAAAAAATAAGCCGGATATAAACAGAAATAAAGTAAGCAGAATATCTTTCATTGTAAAGAAATATTACCCTTCAAATGTAATCGAAAACATCACCATTCGCGAATTCACTTTGTCTACGCTTTTAGCAAAAATATTCGGGTCTTTGTAAAGTAAATTTTTCGTCCCTTGTATTAATTTTATTTCTAATCCAAGTTTAAAATACTTCAAATAAAAATCAGTTCCTGCACCGGCCGACCAAAAATAGTCATCGCGTTTAATACGTACTGCATCATCTAATCTGTTGGCGCTGCTGCCTACACTTGCGGCTTTTTTATTCGAAGCTAAATCCAAAGAGTAGCCGCCACCGCCAATCACATAAGCGCTAAAATTTCCCAGGCGCTTCGATTGTAATTTTGCTTCAAGCGGAAAAATAAGAAAAGTAGACTCTACACTTTTGGTATAAATTTTAGAGCTGTCGTGCTTTGCATTTTCGAGCGTATAATCCAATGAGCGGGAAGCAAAACTAATATTAGGAGTAAAACGGATTCGTAAATAATCGTGTAATCTGGCATCACAAACAATTCCTAAAGCAAAACCGGGATCGCCATTTGTATAAACACTTCGCACCCGGTATTTAACGTCATCAATAACAGTATCAGGAAAAGCACCATTGTTCACTGTATGCGCCCTGAAATCGGTATAATTACCTGCAATAACAAAGCCGAAATGTAATTCGTTTTTATAAAAGTTAGGAAGGTTAGTGCCAAGGCCATCACTTTGCTGTGCATAGGCTTTGAAAGCAAGAATGATAAGCGTGATTATGATTTTTAAACCTTTCAAACTATAATATATAACGCAGTTATTGGTAAATTATTACGTTAGTCGTTTAGCTTTAAAACGGCCATAAAGGCGCTTTGCGGAATTTCAACGCTGCCCACTTGCTTCATCTTTTTCTTTCCTTCTTTCTGTTTCTCCAATAATTTGCGTTTACGGCTGATATCACCGCCATAACATTTAGCTGTTACATCTTTACGGATGGCACGGATGGTTTCGCGCGAAATAATTTTAGCACCAATTGCAGCCTGAATAGGAATTTCGAATTGCTGACGCGGAATTAATTCTTTTAATTTTTCACAAATCTTTTTTCCAAATTCGTAGGCATTACTTCTGTGAATTAAAGCAGATAATGCATCCACCTGGTCGCCGTTCAATAAAATATCTAACTTCACTAAATCAGATTGTTTCATGCCGATTGGATGATAATCGAAAGAGGCATAACCTTTCGAAATAGATTTTAATCTGTCGAAGAAATCGAAAACTACTTCGCCTAAAGGCATTTCAAAAACCAATTCAACTCTATCGGCTGTTAAATAATTCTGATTTACTATTTGCCCGCGTTTCTCAATGCATAAACTCATTACCGGACCAATAAAATCAGATTTTGTAATGATGTTTGCTTTGATGTAAGGCTCTTCAATATAATCTATTTGTGCAGGATCAGGTAAATCAGTTGGATTGTTTACAGTGATAACTTCTCCGTTTGTTTTATAAGCAATATAACTTACGTTTGGTACAGTGGTAATAACGGTCATGTTAAATTCGCGTTCCAAACGTTCCTGAATAATTTCCATGTGCAGCATTCCTAAAAATCCGCAACGGAAACCAAATCCAAGTGCAGCAGAACTTTCGGGTACCCATGTTAAAGAGGCATCGTTCAATTGCAGTTTTTCCATCGAGTAACGCAACTCTTCAAAATCTTCAGTATCTACAGGATAAATTCCGGCGAAAACCATTGGCTTCACATCCTCAAAACCTTTAATAGCTTCGGTACACGGATTCGCTACCGTAGTAATTGTATCACCAACTTTTACTTCGCGCGCTTCTTTAATTCCTGAAATGATATAACCTACATCACCGGTTTTTACAACATCACGCGGTTCTTGTTTTAAACGCAGTACGCCAATTTCATCAGCATTGTATTCCATACCGGTATTTACAAATTTTACTTTGTCGCCTTTTTTTATCTGGCCGTTATAAATACGGAAATAAGCAATAATACCACGGAAAGAATTAAAAACCGAATCAAAAATTAAAGCTTGTAAAGGTGCATTCTCATCTCCTTTAGGAGCGGGAATCCGTTTTACAATTTCTTCCAGCATTTCATGAACACCTTGTCCTGTTTTACCTGAAGCCGCCATAATTTCTTCACGGTCGCAACCTAATAAATCAACAATCTGATCTTTTACCAATTCAGGTTCCGCACTCGGCAAATCAATTTTATTTAAAATAGGAATAATGGTTAAATCATGCTCCAGCGCTAAATATAAATTAGAAATCGTTTGCGCCTGAATACCCTGTGCTGCATCAACAATTAATAAAGCACCTTCGCAGGCTGCAATCGAACGGGAAACTTCGTAACTAAAATCAACGTGACCGGGCGTATCTATTAAATTAAGAGAATATTTTTCGCCATTTAATTCATAATCCATTTTAATGGCATGACTTTTTATCGTAATCCCGCGTTCTTTTTCGAGGTCCATATCATCCAAAACCTGCGCCTGCATTTCGCGCTTGTTAATGGTATTGGTGTATTCCAACAGGCGGTCAGCAAGGGTGCTTTTTCCGTGGTCGATATGGGCAATAATACAAAAGTTCCTGATGTTCTTCATACTGTGCTAATCCTCAAAAAAATAAGAGTGTAAATATACGAAAATAAGGGTGGAATATTCCGAATTTTTTGCAAATTTGTAGCCTTAAAATTCACTTATGAAGAGAGTCAAAATTAAAGCAGTTTTGGGCTTAAAGCCTGAGAGTCAGGAAATCACTGTTAAAGGATGGGTGCGCACCTTCCGTAACAATCAGTTTATTGCTTTAAATGATGGTTCTACAAATAATAATTTGCAAGTGGTAGTTGAGCTTGGTTTATTGGATGAGACTACTCAAAAACGTATTACTACAGGAGCTGCAATTTCGGCTACGGGAAAGTTAATTCAGTCTTTAGGTAAAGGACAATCAGTAGAACTTGTTGCAAAAACCGTTGAGATTTTGGGCGACAGTGATCCTGAAAAATATCCTATACAACCAAAAAAACACAGCTTAGATTTTTTGCGTGAGAATGCGCATTTGCGTTTCCGCACCAATACTTTCGGAGCTGTTTTCAGAATCCGCCATTCATTAGCTTATGCGGTGCATAAATTTTTTCATGAGAATGGATTTGTTTATTTGCACACGCCTATTATTACGGCGAGTGATGCGGAAGGCGCAGGTGAAACTTTTGCTGTTACGAATTTCGATTTAAATAAAATTCCGAAAAACGATAAAGGTGAAATTGATTTTAAGCAGGATTTTTTTGGCAAGCATACTAACTTAACTGTATCCGGACAATTAGAGGGAGAACTTGGAGCAATGGCTCTAGGTGATATTTATACTTTTGGTCCGACATTCAGAGCAGAAAACTCAAATACAACGCGTCACTTGGCGGAGTTCTGGATGATAGAACCGGAGATGGCGTTTTATGATTTGAATGATAATGCGGATTTAGCTGAAGAGTTATTGCATTATGTAATTAACTATGCATTGGAACATAACAAAGAAGATATTGAATTTTTAACGCAGCGTTTACTCGAAGAAGAAAAACAAAAACCGCAGAACGAAAGAAGCGAAATGAATTTGTGGGATAAATTGAAATTTTGTGTCGACAATAGATTTGAGCGCGTAACTTATACGGAAGCTGTTGCGATTTTACGTGAATGTAATCATAACAAGAAAAAGAAATTCCAGTATTTGATTAATGAATGGGGAATTGATTTACAAAGTGAGCACGAGCGTTATTTGGTGGAGAAACATTTTAATAAGCCTGTTATCTTAACCGATTATCCAAAAAACATCAAAGCGTTTTACATGCGTCAGAATGATGATGGAAAAACTGTAAGAGCAATGGATATTTTATTCCCCGGTATTGGAGAAATTGTTGGTGGTTCTCAACGCGAAGAACGTTTAGAGAAGTTAGAAACACGCATGAAGGAAATGAATATTCCTGTTG
>CAZRNW010000192.1:0-6970 GCA_964601535.1 uncultured Flavobacteriaceae bacterium | reverse complement strand
AATTATAACCAATGTTAAGAATAGCAGGAATATTATCAGTCTTTTCATGCGACCTCCTTCCTTATACTTTAACGTATGATAATATAAATGGTTAGGTTTTTTATTGATGAATTAGGGAATAAAACAGACTTATAAATAACTTTACTTTACCTAATTAGCAATACGTTTCTAATTATCTGATATACAATATATTATGAATAAATTAATAAGCTTAAATTTGTGAATGCGCATTGATATAATAACGGTTCTGCCTGAGTTAATTAAAAGTCCTTTTGAGCATTCTATTTTAAAGCGTGCTTATGAAAAAGGATTGGTGGAAGTTAACTTAATTGACTTGCGCGATTACGGTATTGGCAAACATAAGCAAGTGGATGATTATGCCTTTGGCGGAGGGGCGGGAATGGTTATGATGATTGAACCCATTGCGAATTGCATTAACGAATTAAAAAGTAAACGCACCTACGACGATATTATTTACATGACGCCAGATGGAGAAACATTGAATCAGAAAATCTGCAATCAACTGTCTTTACAAAAAAATTTAATGGTGTTGTGCGGACATTATAAAGGCGTTGACCAGCGTTTACGCGACCATTTTATTACCAGAGAGATTTCTATTGGTGATTATGTTTTATCGGGTGGTGAAATTGCTGCTGCTGCGATGTGTGATGCGGTGATAAGATTAATTCCAGGTGTATTGAATGATGAAACTTCAGCGCTTACGGATTCCTTTCAGGATAATTTATTAGCACCGCCGGTTTATACTCGTCCTGCCGAATACAATGGCTGGAGTATTCCAGAAGTTTTATTAAGCGGTCACGAAAAAAATATTGAGAAGTGGCGTTACGAGCAATCAGTTGAGCGCACTAAAAAAAGAAGGCCGGATTTGTTGAAATAGTTTAGTGTCGGAAATTCGGATTATTTTTTCATTAAATCTTATGTTCAAATTGTTACAGGGAATCTTGTTTTCCATTCACTATTTGCAATGTTGAACTTCCCGGGTTTTTTAAATGGGCAACATGAAATATTTCTTAAACTGCCATTTTCATCAGCAAGTACATCCTTGTAAATTCTGAAGTTAGTGGGCTATTGTCGTTAATTCACTAATTCTCTCTATTAATTATTGACACATTTAATAGGGTAAGCATATAGGAATACAAACACCGTAATGCATAAATACAATCAAGCTATGCCACTCGAGTCATTTGGCGGAAAGACACCTGTTCAAAATTACTAAGGAGCAAATTCACAGGCGGAAGTGTTCTTCATCGGCGTGAATTGATTATTTACTAATTAATGAAATTAGTTTAATTTAGTACGGTATTAATTATGTGTGTTTTTCATTTATAAAAACACATGCCAAAAGACTAAAATTAATACGCTAAAAAAATGATAAAATACAGACCTGAAATTGATGGCTTAAGGACACTTGCAGTAATTCCGGTTATTTTATTTCATCTTGGATATAGTTCCATAAAAGGCGGTTACATGGGAGTGGATGTGTTTTTTGTCATTTCAGGTTACCTGATAACTAAAATACTTATCGGCGATATTAAGAATGACAATTTTTCGATGTATCGTTTTTGGTTAAGAAGAATAAAAAGATTATTACCATTATTATTGACTGTTATTTTATTCACCTTATTAATCGCCCCTCTATTTATTTTTAAACCCGTTGTTAAAGATCTTAGCAAAGATGTATTCCCGGCTGTTTTTTCATATTTCAATTTTCACGCCTGGCTTGATTTTGGTAATTATTGGGCCGGCAAATCTGAACAATCATTCCTGCTTCATACATGGTCGCTATCCGTTGAAGAACAGTTTTACTTAATTTACCCCTTCTTTCTGTATTTTTCCCATAAATATTTTAGAAATTTTCTGGTACCCATTTTGACCGTAACATTCTTAAGCCTTTCCTTGTTTATTGTTATACTAGTATTAAAGAGAGGGGTGAATATGTCGTTTTACATGCTGCCGACAAGAATGTGGGAACTTGCTTTTGGAGGGCTTGCGAGTTTGGTAAATCCAGATAAACTGAGAAGTATTTTAAACAAGAACATTATACCTTCTATCGGTGTTTGCCTGATAACATCTGCTTATTTTTTTGGCAGTAAAACCATTGCCTTCTCAGTAATTTTACCGGTTATAGGCTCAGTACTTATTATTTTATTTTGTTCACCGAACGATCTTATAGGGCGGATTTTATCGTCGAAAGCATTTGTTCAGACCGGAAAAATTTCTTATTCATTATACTTATGGCACTGGGTTATTATTGTGTTTTTTAAAAATTTATCGTATCAACTTGGACACATTAATCAACAGGTTATTAATGCCGTCATCCTACTTTTAACTTTTTTGCTTTCCGTTTTAACATATGCCTTTATTGAAACTAAACTGAGAAATTATCTTCATACCCCAAAAATTGTACTTGCGGCTATTGCCTTAATTGCATTGCCTGCCCTTTTTTTTCAGTCTAATTTTTTCAATCCGTACTATAGCAGTAAATATAACCGTCAGACATGCTACATTGCCTATTATGATATTTCTCCGAATCCGGATGAACTATATCAGTTTTTATCCAGAAATACCCTTGGTTATAATTTGACAATTCCAAAACGACCAGAGAAATTTGATGATGCCTTCGAAAAAGAGGGGATAATTGAAAATGAAAAAAAGGGAGCACCGGGAATCATGTTAATAGGAGATTCGCATGGTGTAATGTGGGCTCGATTAATGAGTGAAATATCTGATAACATTAATACTTCTCTTTCTTGTTATACCTCAAACGGGGTTACTCCATTTTTCAATTTAGCTGATTTAAACGATCAAAAGGAAAACTCTTATTATACCAAAAAGCAAAGGATAAATTATGCGTCATCTATAATCAGAAATATAAATAAATGGAATCCAAAGCTTATTGTTATTATTTGCAGATGGGAAGGCTTAAATACAGAAACAAGGAAGAACTTTAATGATCTTCTTTTATTCTTAGAAAATAAAAGAATCCAAGTGCTTTTGTTCACGCAGCCGCCATTGCTTCCATTCATGGAGGATAAAAACGCAAGTCAATATTTTACTTATCTGGGATTAAATCCCGTTGAAGGAAATAATTTGATGGATGTATCCAGCCCGGCTGTGATGAAAAGTAATGAATACATTAAATCGCTTTCTTTAATTTATTCCAATATCACAATTTATGATGTAAATAAATATATGTTAAGCGACAACAAAATAAAAATTTCCTTGGGTAATGAAGCTCTTTATTTTGATGGTGATCATTTAAGTTACCCGGGCACAAGAACACATAAAGAAAATATTTTATCAATTATGGATTCTTTGCTTTTAAAAAAATAGCCGCCACTCAGTAATAGCCTGATAAAAACAAGTACCTTGGAGCGCATGTTTCCTTTAGGCTATTTAAAATAATAGTTTCTTTGTGAGAATTTACTTTTTCAAACTTATTTTCTCATCGCCTGCTTTATAAGGCATGTAAGTAAAAATAAACTGAAACATTTCTTCAGTGGTTTGCATGCTTTCGTTTCCTTCTCCCTGTTCTATTTGCCGCGGAGGATGAAAAGGATTAAATGGATTTTTATCGGTGTTATCGTAAGTGCCGTTAACATGAATGGTTGAGCCCTTCGGAATGTGAACCGGATTTTTGTAAGTATAATAATACTGCCAGCGGAAATCCCATTTATTTATTCTCACTAATTTAATTGTATCTCCATGCGGCGGTATTGCATAAGCTGTAAAAGTTTTTCCAATTAAATGCATGTGCGGATTAACCGATAAAATTGAAATATCACTAAATATTTTTGCCTGCGTGTGAAATGTTTTTATTTCGTTTGGCGGAATAACTAATTTAGGTTCAATTTCAGAAATACCAAAGGTTCCCATCTGCGTTTCGTATACAGGTCGCTTTGGTGGAGATTTTCGGAAGAATACATTTATATAACTGCTGTCTAAGCAATCGACATTACTTGGTCCGTAATGAATATTTTTCAGAAAGAAAACACCGTTCATAGGCAACTTAAAACCTCCAATATCTTCATTGTACACCGGCGGAACAAATCCAGGCAAATAATAAACCACATTCGGCATTAAAGAAGGGAGCTCAGGTTTTTTATCATCAGTGTAAGTCAACCCCATTTTTTTATAGGAAGAAGAAAATTCCTTTAATGCATCCGGCAAATTGCTTTCACCTTTTAAATATTCGTACGTCCTTGTTTGATCGTAGCTTAATAAATGTCCGTTTACATGATGCACTAATTTTCTCTGATGCGGTACAAATTCAACATACTGCACAAACATTTCCCGGGAAATATTGAAAGGATATTTAACCATCATAAAAGCATCCGTTCCGTTTCCTTTTATTTCAACAGGTTTTAATTGTTTAATCACCATATCCGGTTTGCCGAAAAAGGAACCTTCATAAAATGTTGGGGCTTTTGGTTCTTTAAGAGAATCACCTCTTGGCATTTTATCTTCCACCCATTTTTTTATCATGGCGATTTCTTCTTCATTCAAAACACGTTCATCTGCAAAATGAGAGAAAGTTGGATCGGCCGGCCATGGCGGCATGAATTTAGTTTGGGTAGTAAATTTAATTTTGTTAGCGTTTTTTACTGCATCATCATAATTCAATAAATCAAAGGTGCCTGCGGCGCCGGGACGGTGACATGGTGTACAATTTCTGAAAATGATTGGGGCAATGTTTTCGCTCCATGTGACATTTTCGGCAACTTTTATCTCCTTAGTGTCTTTTCCTGAACAGGCTACTAATACAGAGCCTAAAATGATATATCGTAATAGCTTCAAACTAAATTGGGATGAATTAATAAATATAGCAGTTTTCTGTTTCACGACATAAGAAATGGCAGAAAAATTATATATTTACTGATGCACCAACAAAGTACATCAGTGGTAAAATTTAAAAATAAATTCGCTTTCTCTTTATTTGCTTCTCTTTTTATCTCCATTTTCTGCCTATCACAAAACAACAAAACAGATAGCCTTAAGAAAGTTTTACTTACATTAAAAGAAGATACTAATAAAGTAAAAACCCTTAATGCATTAAGCGGACAAAATGACGGAACCGGTAATTACGAAGAGGCGATACAACAAGCGAACATCGCTTTGAGTCTAGCCCAAAAATTAAATTTTAAAAAAGGGATAATTGCAGCTTATAATAATTTAGGGAATGCTTATCTCGACCGCGGTGACTTTGAACCTGCGCTTAAGGAGTATTTTTCAGCTCTGAAAATAAGTCTGGGATCGGGAGATAAAAAAAGCATTGGTATTTCACAGAATAATGTTGGGCTTACCTATTATAACCTCGGTAAATATCCTGAGGCATTGGAAGCACATGCGAAGTCGCTGAAAATAAGAGAAGAAATAGGCGACAAAAAAGGTATTTCGATGTCGCACAACAACATTGGAATAATTTACCGCAACCAGGGTAATTATCCGGAGGCTCTGAAAGAATATTTTGCTTCGCTGAAAATTAAAGAAGAATTAGAAGATAAAAGAGGAATTGCTGCCTGTCATAATAATATAGGACTGGTGTATTCTGATCTCCGGAATTTTGATGAAGCACTAAAAGAGTTTGCTGTTGCATTGAAAATAAATGAAGATTTAGACAATAAGAATTGGATTGCCATTAATCACAATAATATCGGTTTAACTTATTCAAAACTAAACAAAAATCAAGAGGCAATAAAGGAACATTTAACCGCTTTAAAAATAAGAAATGAAATTGGAGACAAATATGGTGAAGCTATGTCGCGTAACAATTTAGCGCTTATTTACTCTGAAAATGGAAATCATTCAGAAGCATTAATAGAATATTCGAAAGCATTAGAACTTCAAAAAGAAATCGGCGACCAGGAAGGCGAAGTTGTTACCCTCAGCGGTTTAGGAGAAGCCTATAACAGAATGTTGCAGCCAAAAAAAGCAAAAATAATTTTAGAGGAAGGTCTTGCATTAGCTAAAAAAATTGGTGTTAAGAAAGGAATTCAGGATTGTTACAAGGGATTAGCAAAGGCTGATAGTGCTGTAGGAAACTATAAGGGCGCATTTATCAATTACAAGCTTTCGGTTATCTACCGTGATAGTCTGGTCAACGAGGAAAATACCAAAAAAGTGGTGCAACAACAGATGCAATTTGCCTTCGATAAAAAAGAAGCTACTGCTAAAGCTGAACAGGAGAAAAAAGATGTATTAACAACCGCAGAAAAAAAACTGGCCGAATCAAGGCAAAAGTGGATGGCAATCATAAGCGTTCTAATCATTATCTCACTCTCCTCAGTTGCATTTTTATCGTACCGCCGTTACCAGGTTAAGAAAAAGAGTAATGAAGAGCTGGAAATGAAAAACCGAATCATTGAGAAACAGAAACAAATAGTAGATGAAAAACAAAAAGAAATTATCGATAGTATCACTTACGCGGGACGAATCCAGAGAAGTTTACTTACCTCCGAAAGATACATTGAAAAAAATCTGGATAAGCTGAAAAAGAAATAAATCAATAATTATAATACGGCGATATCATTAAATACACAACCACCCCGGTAATTGTTACGTACAACCAGATAGGATAACTAAAGCGCGTTAGCTTCTTGTGCTTTTCGCGCTGGTCAGTGAGACCGTAATAAAAAGATAACAATACCATAGGGAAAACAACGATAGCCAGTAAAATATGTGATAGTAAAATAACCAGATAAACAGGCTTAATTCCTGAAACCGCAGCACTTTCGGCAGCATCCAGCATTCCATTATGATCAACATCCCCATAACGTGTATCGGGAATAAAATAATGCGCTGTTACATAAGAAACTAAAAATAAAGAGCTCAATAAAAAAGCAGTCAAATTTAATTTACGATGCAACTGGATGTTTCTTTTTTTAATGGCCAGCAAAGAAAAAACCAAAAGCACAGAACACGAGCCGTTTAAAAATGCGTTGAGCGCCGG
>CAZRNW010000191.1:3373-6992 GCA_964601535.1 uncultured Flavobacteriaceae bacterium | reverse complement strand
TGATAATCCTTTTTGTCCACCCGCTAAATTTCTTCTGTAAAAAGCGTTACTTTCTTCAGCGGTACTAAATCCTGCATACTGACGAATAGTCCACGGATTTTGAACATACATGCTCGAATATGGGCCCCGTAAAAAAGGAGCAACACCTGCACCAAAATTTACATGTTCAAGGCCTTCCGTGTCGTGGGAAGTATAAACTGGTTTTACATCTATTTGTTCTGCAGTGGCGAAAGTTGAGGGTTGAGAGTTGA
This sequence comes from uncultured Flavobacteriaceae bacterium, assembly GCA_964601535.1. GTDB lineage: Bacteria > Bacteroidota > Bacteroidia > B-17B0 > Aurantibacillaceae > JAHEYG01. The sequence goes on along the minus strand of CAZRNW010000191.1, from coordinate 6,741 downwards.
GGGTTGAGAGCTCAACTTTTGATTTATAATTAATATTTGAAAAATCTTTTCTCATTACTTAGCGGATACGGTTTGATTTTCCAAATCCTGTGCTAAACGGATTGGGCGGATTGGGTTCACTACTTTTTTTACCGGAACATATTTCTTGCTTTCAATATTGAATTTATTCTTTTCCTCTTTATTCTGAAATTTATTTACACCCACCAAAACCAATTTTCCTTCATTAAATTCCTGCTGCAGCGAATTAGCCCCTTGAGAAATTAAATCCTGAATAAAATTATTTTTAAGGCAAGCGATGAATCCGCCTTTGCTTTCAATGACTTTAAATTGTTCCCAGGCTTTTTCTGCAATAGCATCAGTAACAGATTCGATATAATATGACCCTGCTGAAATATCCGCGACTTTGTTCAGATAACTTTCATTTTTTAAAATATGCTGCTGATTACGTGCTATTCTGGCGCTGAAATCGTTTGTCTTTTCAAATCCTTCGTTATATGGTAATACAGTTAAACTATCAGCTCCTCCGATAACTGCACTCATTGCTTCGGTAGTCGTGCGCAACATGTTATTATAAATATCCAGGCGACTTTTGTCCGCCATTGTGGTTTGTGCATGTATATGAACCGGGAAATTTGTTTTGTATTGCTCCTGAAGTAATGCAACTAATTTTCTAAATGCGCGGAACTTGGAAATCTCCGTGAAAAAATCAGGCGCAACCGATAAAGAAAAATGCAGTGACTTATCCTTTAAATTTTTCTGCTCCGTTAAACAATTAAAATATTCGTTAAGGTGTGCAAGGCCAATTGCTAATTCATTCACCGTGCTCGCTCCGGCATCTTCATACAAACCTACATTTACAGCAATGTGTTGCAATTTATTCAGAACCGATAAATCCTTTGCTTCATCATCATGCCACTCACCGTAAAAAGCTAAAAGATGCAATGGGTCAATATTTACAAAACATTTTATTTTTCCGTCGTGCGCATTTACTTTACCATAATGTTTTTTTAAATCATCCAGCACATGAAGCGCATCGTTTGTAATTGTAAACTGTGAATAAATGTGTTCTAAAGAAATATCCTTTATTAATGCAGGCGTATTAATTTTTTTATTGATGAAAAAAGACAATCCGCTCGCTCCGCCTTCTAATGCCAGTAAAGCGCGGCGGTTCGCTTCCTTTTCATCTGCTACCATTATGTGTTCGCAAATATCCCATTCGCTGTTTGTAAACAGGGCTTCGTTTTTCTGACTAATATTTTCTGAAGTATAAAACGGATTTACGTCAAAACCGTTATGGGTTTTCCAGATGAGCTGATTGAAATCAACACCCTTTAAATCTTTTACAATTTGTTCTTTCCATTGGGCGGAAGTAAGGCCTGTAAATTCAGAGAAAAGTTTTTCCATACTTCTGTTCTTCTGTGAATGAAGAATGCTTAAAATATTTTTGCGATTTCCTTTTTTGCGTATTCTAAAGCGATTTCGTTTGGCATTTTCTTATCCAGGTTTGCCACAATGTTCAATATCATCATCGCCAATTCGTTCCCAGGAGCATCGCTCGGTACTTTGGTGGCTGAAATGTTTATCAGTTTAATAATTTCTTCTTTTGAGGTCTTTACCAATTCCCAGGTATTATGCGAAACAAAAATTTGCTGTGAAATATTGTGTTCGTATTCAGATTTAATGGCTTGAATTAAATCCTGATGCAATTGTCTTGCCGTTATTCCGTGCTTATTCACCCGAACCACCAGGTTGTTTGGATTAATGCGCTCTAAAAAAATAACAACACGTTCGTAGGCCTGAATTTTTTGAGGCGTTGTTAAGTTCAAAGACGCTTTTTTTAATTCGTGATCACGCTTACTTTGCTCGTTTTTAAAGAATTTCTGAAATAAAAAAAACGCGGCCAGAAAAACGACTCCCGCAGGTAAAATAATTTTTAGTAAATCAATAATTGCTTCCATAATTACTTAAGCTAAGTGGTTAAATTTCGTGATTTTTTTGTTCATTTTATCATAGTTTAATCTAAATATTTGTTCGGTTTTCGTCTTGTTTCCCTTACATTTACAGTAAATAACGGCTTATTTTACAGTAAAATACACCCGAAGCTGATTTTTTCGGTTTTTTTATGGAAATAGCCTCCGCCCTACATCTAAATAGCATAAAAACAAGTATATGACTTTCAAGAAAATTTTTACCGTTTTACTGATGTGTGCCGCCAGCGCTATTATCGCCATGGGATTTTTCAGTAATTTTTTTACAAAGCAGACGGATTTTATCATTAATAAAGGTGACAGTTATGATAAACTTTGGAAACGGGTTGACAGCTGCCAAAACAAAGGCTTAACCGAATCGGCTTTAAAAATTGTAGAAGTCATTTATACAAAAGCGAAATCTGATAACAATGCCGCACAATTTGTTAAAGCTATTTTGCACCGCATGAAGTTTGAGGCTTACAAAGAAGAATTTTCATTAGAAAAATCCATTATCAAATTACGCGATGAAGCAAACACAGCAAAGTATCCGGTTAAACCTGTACTTCATAGTATTTTGGCTGATGCCTACTGGCAATATTTTCAAAACAACCGCTGGAAATTTTACAACCGCAGCTCAGCAGTAAATTTTAAAAACGATGATATCACAACTTGGGATTTAAAAACAATTACAGATGCCACTATTAAAAACTACAAAGCTTCCTTAGAAAAACCCGACAGTTTAAAGCGTACCAAAATTGATATTTATGATGATATTATTGAAAAAGGAACAACCGAATGCCGCAAATGGCGTCCTACACTTTATGATTTTCTTGCGCACAGAGCCCTTGGTTTTTTTATGGGACAAGAGCCGGATATTTCCCGTCCCGCTAACAGATTTACTGTTAATGATGATATTTATCTCAAGGCTTATCCTGAGTTTTTAATTGCAGATATAAAAAATCCTTCGGACAGTTTAGAGACGAAATATTATGCTTTGAAATTAATGCAGGATGTTATCCGTTTTCATCAAAACGATAATAATCCTGATGCTTTAATAGATGTGGAGTTGTTAAGACTGGATTATGTTCACGGACACTCTCAAAATGCAAAAAAGGACACGCTTTATTTTAATTCATTAAAAGGTTTGCAGGGGAAATTTTCGACTAGTCCGCGTGTTACAGAAATTGATCATCGTATGGCCAATTGGTATTTACAAAAAGCTAACCAATACAAACCCCTTGAGGGCGATAATTACAAGTGGTACAAAAAAACTGCTAAAGAAATATGTCAGCAAGCCATTAAAAAATTTCCGGAATCTTACGGGGCTAAAGAATGTCAGAATACAATTTCTGCCATTGATGCAAAAAGCATGAATTTGGTGGTTGAAGAAGTGAACGA
>CAZRNW010000191.1:0-3363 GCA_964601535.1 uncultured Flavobacteriaceae bacterium | reverse complement strand
GGTGGCAACAAGCAACATCAATAAATTATATTTGAAACTGGTAAAAACTTCGCATATAGAATTAAGGAAGCTTTACAGAAATAATTACAGCGATAAACTTTATCATAAACTAAATGCCCTTCCAACCGTAAAAACGTTTGAGCAGGAAATTCCCAATGATGGCGATTACCAAAGTCATAATTTAGAAATAAAAGTTCCGGATTTAGCACCGGGTTATTATATTCTTATTTCCTCATTGAATCCGGATTTCAAATACGAAAGCAATTTAACTTCTTATGCACAGGTTATTTCATCCGATATTACAACTATTGAAAGAAGGAAAGAAGATGGCTCGTATGACTTCTATGCGATTCACCGGCAAACAGGTGAACCTTTGAAAAATGTAAGCGTGCAGGTTTGGCATGAAAAATATTCTTATGTAAGCCGCGAATATGAAATAAAAAAAGGTGAGACTAAAAAGGCGGACGAGAAAGGCTATTTTAATATCATCTACAATAAAGATGAAGACCGTTCTTTTTTTGTTGAAATAATTAACGGTAACGATTCTTACTTTAATAATAACAGTTATTATACTTACAAACCTTACAATAATGATTATACGCAGGTTCGCTCATTTATTTTTACCGACCGCGCTATTTACCGTCCCGGACAAACCGTTTATTTTAAATCCATTGTTCTTGAAGGAAAAAACAACGATAACTATAAAATAAAAACGAATTATCCTGTTACTGTTACTTTTTATGATGTGAATTATCAGAAAGTTTCATCGCTCGACTTAACTACTAATGAATACGGAACAGTGAGCGGTTCTTTTGTTGCGCCTCAAGGTGTATTAAACGGACAAATGCGCATTACAGATAATCACGGACAGGCGTACTTCTCTGTTGAAGATTACAAACGACCTAAATTTGAAGCCAATTTCAATCCTGTAAAAGGTTCTTACAAAATTAATGATGAAATTACTGTTACAGGTATTGCTAAAGCTTATGCAGGTAATGTGATTGACGGTGCAAAAGTAAATTACCGCGTAGTCCGTCAGATTAATTATCCGTATTGGTATTGGTGGTATCGTCCGTATTTTTCAAATTCAGAAACTGAAATTACAAACGGAGAAACCGTTACAAACGATACGGGCACCTACATTATAAAATTCAAAGCGCTTCCTGATGAAAGTGTTTCAAAAACAAGTCAAGCCACGTATCAATACCGGGTAATGGCTGATGTTGTTGACATCAATGGGGAAACACACAGTACTGAAACTTATGCAACGGTAGGTTATCAGGCTATCAATTTAAATGTAGATGGTGATGATATTGCTGATCAAAACAAAATGAATCCGTTTAAAATAACCACTTATAATTTAAACGGTGTTGCCGAAGCTACAAAAGGTAAATTCGTTATTTATAAATTACAACAGCCTCAAAAAGTTTTCAGAAATCGTTTGTGGGCCCAACCTGACCGTCATGCTTTAACAAAACAAGAATATTATAATACCTTTCCGAATGATTTGTACGCTGATGAACTAAACAAATACAAATGGGAAAGAGAGAAGCTTATTCTTGAAAAAGAATTCGACACCGGAACAAAAACCGATTATGATTTATCTGCTGAGCTAAAAAATCAGAAGCCGGGAGTTTACATTATTGAAGCACTTTGTAAAGATAAGTTCGGTGAAGATGTAAAGGCCTTTAATTATTTCACCTTATTTAATCAGGACAACACCAATATTCCTGAACAAACCCCGGATTGGTTTTATTTCCCAAAAGCGAAAGCTGAACCGGGAGAAAAAGTTTCTTTCATTTTACATTCCGCTTATCCGAATGCAAACTACATGTTTGAATTAGAACATCAGGGAAAAGCTTTGGAAACAAAAACCCTGACAACCGGAATGCAACCAAACTATATTACTGTTGAAGAATCTTACAGAGGTAATTTTGCATTCCACACTACATTTATTAAAAACAACCGTTTCTATCATCACAGTAATGTGGTAACGGTTCCGTATACCAATAAAGAATTAGATATTGAATTCCAGACATTCCGAAATAAATTATTGCCAGGACAACAAGAGGAATGGAAATTAATTATTAAAGATAAAAAAGGGGATAAAGCTGCTGCAGAATTAATGGCAGGCATGTATGATGCTTCCCTCGATGCATTTGCTGCGAACAGCTGGTATATGAGTGTATACAATACTTATTACGCGCGCTTAAACTGGACATCAGGTGTTGGTCACCAAAATAACTCCACTGAGTTTCATAATTTAAGTAACAATTATGTTTCTGTTCCTTCCCGTTATTATGATTACCTGAATTATTTCGGACTGTATTTTTATAGCAATTATTATTACAGAGGAGGCCGTGAATATGACTCCTATGCGGATGATGGCGCTTATCCTGCATCTGAGGCTTCCGGAAATGTGGCATTGAACGAAGTAACGGTCACTAAATCTGCTCCTTCTCCAAAAAAATCAATGGACCGTTCTGAAAAATCGAAAGATAATAAGAACATGGAGGCTAAAGAAGAAGCGGAAGTTACTACAACCGCAACCGGAGGCATGGCAGGAGAAAACAAACCCGGTTTAGGTAAAGAAGGACAAAAAGGAAAAGGCGATGAGCTCGGTGGTGTAAAGGCACGAAGTAATTTTAATGAAACAGCATTTTTCTTCCCGCATCTTGAAACAAATGAAAAAGGCGAAACTGTAATTAAGTTTACTGTACCTGAAAGTTTAACGAAATGGAAAGTGATGGGCTTAGCTCATACAAAAGATTTAAAGATCGGGTCTTTTACCAAAGAAGTTGTTACACAAAAAGAACTTATGGTTGCGCCAAATGTTCCGCGCTTCTTCCGCGAGGGTGATAAAATGACTTTCATTTCTAAAATTTCTAATTTATCAGAAGCTGATATGAAAGGTTCTGCAGAATTAAAGTTATACGATGCATTAACTGAGCAGGAAATTTCCCACAAAATGATTGAAGCAATGCACGGCGAATTTCCAACAATTGGTTACAGGGAATTTGCAGTTAAAAAAGGATTAAGCACAACCATCGAATGGAACATTGCTATCCCTGAAGGATATGGCGCCATTAAATATAAAATCGTGGCAAAAGCCGGAAATTTTAGTGATGGTGAAGAAATGGCTGTGCCAGTATTAACCAATAGAATGTTGGTGACTGAAAGTATGCCATTACCGATTCGTAGCAATCAAACTAAAGAATTTGACTTTGTAAAATTCGGAAATCAAAATAATAATTCTTCAACCTTAAAAAATCATTCTTACACATTAGAGTTTACTGCTAATCCTGCTTGGTATGCAGTGCAGGCTTTGCCCTATTTAATGGAATATCCTTATGAATGCGCCGA
>CAZRNW010000190.1:0-7005 GCA_964601535.1 uncultured Flavobacteriaceae bacterium | reverse complement strand
TTTTATCCGTATTAAGTAAAGCCCTAGAAAGGTTGGTTTGTTGGTCTGACGAAAAACGATTTCTGTCGGATTAGTTAATCACCAAGCACTAAAGCCCTTATCTTTGCTCTGATGGATAAAAAAGTCATAATTCCCAAGACCAGCCAAACCCCTGAGGTGGAGTTTGATGTGGAAAACAGGAAATTATCCGTTAGAGGTAAAATCGTTCCTGAAAACCCTTTTGATTTTTTTGATCATTTTAACCAGACTTTCGATAAATACATTCAAAGCAATCCGGATAATTTGGTTATTAATATGCAGTTGGATTATTTCAATACGGTTTCTTCAAAATTATTATCTAAATTTTTCCAGAAAGCGGTAATGAATTCACGTCCCACTTTAAACTGGTATTACGAAAAAAACGATATCGAATTAAAAGAGGCGGGAGAAGATTACGCACAGATTATTAATTATCCGATTAATTTAATTGAGGTCGACGAATTCTAGTCTTCTTTTTCTTTCAGAATTTTTTCCAAACCAAACATTTCGTCGCGCAAACGTGCAGCTTCTTGAAAGTCCATTTCTTTCGCGGCGCGTAACATGGCACTTTTTGTTTTTCCAATTTGTTTTTTCAGTTCTTCTCCACTCATATAATTTACAACAGGGTCGGCAGCAACATTCATTTCTTCTGCGCCCGTATAAACTTTCACAGTTTTTCCATCCATCGTTACTTCTGTTATGAAAGCTGATGCAGAAGCTTTTTTTCCTGCCTGAGTTGGAGTAATGTTGTGTTTTGTATTGTATTCAATTTGTTTCTGACGGCGGCGTTCGGTTTCGTTTATTGTGTACTCCATGCTCTTAGTGATTCTATCGGCATACATGATTACACGACCGTTTACATTTCGTGCAGCGCGACCTGCGGTTTGTACTAAACTTCTCTCGTTACGCAAAAATCCTTCTTTGTCAGCATCTAAAATGGCGACCAAAGAAACTTCAGGTAAGTCGAGCCCTTCACGTAGCAAATTTATTCCAACCAAAACATCAAACATACCTACGCGTAACTGGCGTAAAATTTCAATGCGGTCTAAAGTATCAACTTCCGAATGAATATAACGGCAGCGCACATTTAATTTGGTGAGATATTTGGTGAGCTCTTCTGCCATTCGCTTTGTAAGCGTTGTAACTAGAATACGTTCACCTTTTTCTGCCACTTTATGAATTTCATCCAGCAAATCATCTACCTGATTTAAACACGGACGAACTTCAATAATTGGGTCTAATACACCTGTAGGACGGATTAATTGTTCAACAACAACGCCGCCGGCTCTTTCGAGTTCATATTCTGCAGGAGTTGCGCTGATAAAAATATTTTGATTTAAAAGTGTTTCCCATTCTTCAAATTTAAGCGGACGGTTATCCAAAGCAGAAGGCAAACGGAAGCCAAACTCCACTAAATTTTGTTTGCGGGAAAAATCACCGCCATACATAGCACGTATTTGAGGAATAGTCACATGGCTTTCATCCACCAGCAGCAAATAATCATTCGGAAAATAATCCATTAAACAAAAAGGACGCGTGCCGGGTTGTCTCCCATCAAAATAACGTGAATAATTTTCGATGCCGCTGCAATAACCGAGTTCACGCATCATTTCCAAATCGTAATTCACGCGTTCTTCAATGCGTTTGGCTTCCAGAGTTTTTCCTATCGATTTAAAATACTCAACATGTTTTGTCATGTCTTCCTGTATTTTAAAAATTGCTTGTTGCATCGTATCAGGTGCCGTTACAAAAATATTTGCGGGATAAATATTAAATCCCTGAAATTTCTGAATAACATGTCCGTTAGCCGGGTCAAATGTTTCGATGCTTTCAATTTCATCACCAAAAAATGAAATGCGAACGGAATGATCCGCATAAGCTAAATTTACATCCACCGTATCACCTTTCACGCGGAAATTGGCGCGCTGGAATTCTTCCGTCGTTCTGCTGTATAAAGCACTTACTAATTGATGTAAAAATTTATTGCGTGAAATCGTTTGTCCGACTTCAATTGCAATTACATTCTTTTTAAAATCGGTTGGATTTCCGATACCATAAATGCAGGAAACAGAGCATACCACAATTACATCCCTTCTTCCGGAGAGTAAAGATGAAGTCGCGCTTAAGCGGAGTTTTTCAATTTCATCATTTATTGCTAAATCTTTTTCAATATAAGTATCAGTTGTAGGTAAATAAGCTTCGGGCTGGTAGTAATCGTAATAGCTTACAAAATATTCAACCGCGTTGTTTGGAAAAAATTGTTTGAACTCGCTGTAAAGCTGTGCGGCCAAAGTTTTGTTATGACTAAGAACTAAAGTTGGCTTGTTAACATTTTTTATAACATTGGCTGCAGTGAAAGTTTTTCCTGAGCCGGTTACGCCGAGTAGAACCTGGTCCTTTGTTCCTTGTTTTAAACCTTCTGTCAGCTGACGGATGGCTTCGGGCTGATCGCCTAGTGGTTGGAAGTCGGATATTAGTTCGAAAGGCATGTTCAAATTTAAGAATTATTGATACCTTTATCTTATAAAAAATAAAAATTATGAGCAAAGGATTAATAGCAGCAATTGTAATTGGTTTAGTAATAATGTTTGGCGGCTTCTGGGCCTGTAACAAACGTAACAGTTTTGTTGGCTTACGCGAAGAAGCAAAAGCGCAATGGCAGCAAGTAGAGAGTCAGTACCAGCGCAGAAGTGATTTAATTCCGAATATTGTTGCAACAGTAAAAGGTGAAGCAAATTTCGAGAAGAGTACTTTAGAAGCGGTTGTTTCGGCACGTGCATCAGCTACTCAGGTAAAAGTTAATTTAGACGATATGAATGATGCGTCAATCGCAAAGTATAAAGCCGCGCAGGGTGAATTAAGTAATGCTTTGGGGCGTTTATTAATGGTGACCGAAAATTATCCGAACTTAAAATCAAATCAGGCTTTTTCGGATTTGCGTGTTGAGTTGGAAGGATGTGAAAACAGGATTGCAACTGAGCGTATGAAATACAATAATGTTTCGAAAGAATACAATAAGTCTATTCAGATGTTTCCCGGCAGTTTAATTGCAGGAAGCAGTTTTCAGCCGATGCCATATTTCGAAGCAGAAGCCGGAGCAGAAAAAGCACCGAAGGTAAGTTTCGATTTACGAAGTACGATTGACGAAGTACGAGTGAGGGGTAATTTTGCGCCTCTAAGTCTTTGCGAGAAATAATAACGAAAACATGCCATTAGCATACGCAATACTAAAAAACATCTTTGTGAATACTTCCGCGAAATTTTTTTCGGAGACGGAGCAAAACCAAATTGTAGAGGCAATTAAGATTGCCGAACAAAATACTTCAGGCGAAATACGAGTTCATTTAGAAAGCATTTGCTGGGGCGATAGTGTAGAACGTGCCAAAAAAGTTTTTACAAAACTAAAAATGCACGAAACCAAAGAAAAAAATGGTATTTTAGTTTACATTGCAACCGAAAATCATAAAATCGCAGTCATTGGTGATGCGGGCATTCACAATAAACTTGGAAAAGAATATTGGGATAAGATTGTGCAAGGCATGATAGCTAAATTCAGGGAAGGGCACCCGGCTCAAGGCCTTGCAGATGCGATCATTGATTGTGGTCATCAGTTAAAGCATTATTTTCCTTATCTAAGCGATGATAAAAACGAGTTAAACGATTCAATCTCTTTTAAATCATGAGGAAATTTTTTGTTTTAGCTTTTGTTTTAGCAGCGCTTTTTTCTTTTTCGCAAGTAGCACCGCGACCTGACCCGCCTAAATTATACAATAACTTATCGAAGGAATATCCAAACTTCTTAAGTTCATCGGAAGCGCAAACCATCGAGCAAAAACTCGAAACATTCAGCCGTGAAACCAGCAATCAGATTCTGGTTGTTGTTGTTGATCTGGAAGGAATGGATCCTGCATCTTACGCTACACAATTGGGTACGGAGTGGGGCGTTGGGAAAAAAGAAGCGAACAATGGAATTGTTGTTTTAATCGCACCCGGTAGTCACGATCTTTTCATTGCGGTTGGTTACGGATTAGAAGGTGCCATCCCTGATTTAGCAACGAAGAGAATAAGGGAAGAAGAAATGAATCCTTATTTAAAAGCCGGCGAAAATTTTTCGGCTATAAATAATGGAACAGATAAATTGATGGCTCTTGCCAAAGGAGAAATCAATGTAAAAGATTATACAAAGAAAAAGAAAGACTGGTTTAATACTTTTCTTTTAATTGCATTTATCATTGGAGCGATTTACATCTTATTCGGTAAAGGCGGCGGTGGCGGAACCTTCTCAAGCGGACGAGGATATTCACGTGGTTTCGGAGGATTTAGCGGCGGAAGTTTTGGGGGCGGAAGTTCAGGCGGCGGCTTCGGTGGCTTTGGCGGCGGAAGTTTTGGTGGTGGGGGTTCAGGGGGGAAATGGTAGTTACCATTGAATTCTCACCATAAATTATTTTATTTCTTTCAGCAATAAAATATAAATTTGAGAATGAAAAATAATACCATATTTTTTCTACTAGCATTTATATCTGTTGGATATTGCATTAATTCTCAAGTAGCCAATTTTCAATGGGCCCAAGGCGTTGGTTCTTCCGCACTTGACGCCGGGCAATCTGTTGCAGCGGATGCTTCCGGGAATGTATATACTACAGGTTTGTTTAAAGGGACTGTAGACTTTGATCCGGGAGCAGGAACTTATACTCTTACAGCATCGGCGGGCAGTGAGGATGTTTTTGTAACAAAGCTTGATGCTTCCGGTAATTTTGTTTGGGCGGGGCAGTTGGGCGGAATCGGCGACGATAGGGGCCTGTCAATTACAATTGATGCAAGTGGTAATATTTATTTAACGGGTTATTTTAATAATATTGCTGATTTTGATCCGGGGATTGGGGTTTATAATATAACAGCAAGTTCATTTGATGATGTTTTTGTTTGTAAGTTGGATATTGCAGGTAATTTTGTTTGGGCAAAAGCATTCAGCGGAAATGGTTATGAGTATGGTCAATCCATTGATGTTGATTTATCCGGTAATGTTTATACAACTGGCTATTTTGATCTTACAATTGATTTTGATCCGGGGGTTGGGGTGTATACAGTAACTGCGGTTGGAAACTATGATGCTTATGTAAGTAAGTTGGATGCTCTTGGTAATTTTGTTTGGGCAAAAGTTTTTGGTGGACCTAGTAATGTTGCGGCAAGTTATTCTATTAAGACTGATGGAGCAGGTAATATTTTTACAACCGGAATGTTCGGCGGTGGAATTGTAGATTTTGATCCGGGTCCAAGTATTAATAATCTTGTGCCTTCTGGCGGATCAGCAGATATTTTTGTGAGTAAACTGGATCCTGCTGGTAATTTTGTTTGGGTAAAACAAATGGGAGGAACAGGAGCGGACTATGCAGCATCTATCACAGTAGATGCTATGGGGAATATTTACACTACAGGTCATTTTGATAATATTTCTGATTTTGATCCGGGTGCGGGCACTTATACTCTTAATACCACAGGGCTGATGGATATGTTTGTGTCTAAGTTGGATGCGTCAGGTAATTTTATTTGGGCTAGAGCTATGGGAGGACCATCGGGTTTTGACAGAGGGTATTCTATTGCTGTTGATCTATTCGGAAATGTTTATACAACGGGGCAGTATTATTACACGGTGGATTTTGATCCGGGAGCACCTGTTTATAATATTAGTGCTGTATCTAATTCGGATATTTTTTTAAGTAAGCTTGATGCTTCCGGTAATTTTGTATGGGCAAAAAGTATGGGAGGCACAGCATTTGAAGTTGGTCATTCTGTTTTTGTTGATGCAAGTGGAAGTGTTTATGCAACCGGTATTTTTAATGGAACATGTGATTTTGATCCCGGTGCCGGAGTTTATAATATGACTGGGTCTGGAGTCTATGATGTTTTTATTTTAAAACTTTGTCAAATGCCCTCTAACCCAACAGCGATTGTAGGAAATATTAATCCTTGTTTTGGTAACCCGAATACGTATTCAATTGCAGCTGTACCGAATGCGGCAGCTTACGTATGGACGTTTCCTGCAGGGTGGGCAGGAGGCAGTTCGTCGAATATTATTACAGGTACTCCCGGAGCAAATGGTAATATTGTTGTAACAGCAACCAACGTTTGCGGAGTTTCAGCTTCTCAAACATTAAGTGTAAGTGTAATTCCATCACCAACGATTTCTGCCGTTACTTCAACAAGTTTACTATGTACCGGAACAACAGCAACTTTAACTGCAAATGGTGCTGTTACTTATACATGGTTAGCAACAGCGGTTGGAAGCACAGCACAGGTTACCCCGTCAGTAAACACAACCTATACAGTAAATGGAACAGCTAGCAATGGTTGTATAGGAACGAATTCACTTTATCTTGCAGTAATGACTAATTCTTTATTGACTGCTTCAGTAACCAATTCAATTATTTGTTTAGGCGATACTGCTTTTTTAATTGGGAGTAGTAATATTTCATATACATGGAGTACAGGAGCTAATACTTCAAGCATTGCAATTTCTCCAACTGTTACGGGAGTATTCAATTATTCAGTTAACGGTACAGATGCAAACGGCTGTGTTGCGCCTAAGTTTTTGACCTTCACTGTTTCCTTGTGTACTGTTATCGAACAAAATTCTTCTATTGATGGAATGAATTTATTTCCCAATCCATTTTCAGACAAGTTATTTATTACTCTAAATTCCATCAAGGATTCACCTCAAATAGAAATTTATAATTCTCTTGGGCAGTTAATAATTGCGCGAAAAATAACGGAGCATGATACCGAAATGGACTTGAATGATTTAAGCAATGGTTTATATCTTGTTTCAATAAAAAGTTCGAATAACACACCACTCCGATTAAGAATGTTAAAGCAATAATCACAAAACTGAAGTGAGATTTTATTTCGAAAATCTATAAAACAATAAAGGCTTCCGATTATCGGAAGCCTTTTTTTATTTGGGGATGAAAATATTATTTACAAATCAAT
>CAZRNW010000189.1:0-7018 GCA_964601535.1 uncultured Flavobacteriaceae bacterium | reverse complement strand
AAGCGAAATTAGTCAGAAATTCATGTGTGCAAATAATAACAAGGTCGCCGGGTTTTTTATTTTGTTTAATATATTCAGTTACCGCTTTAGATTCCCGCTTTTTGTCGGGATTTAGTTGTACTGTTATAATAAATGCAATGATTAAGCCAATCATGCACAAGTACATCATTTTTTCATTCTTAAAAAACCTGAAAATCATTACTGAAAGGCTTAGGTAATAAAATGGCATTAAAAACGAAAGGTATCTTGCGTTATAAACAGGGATTTTGAAAGAAATAAAAAACATTAAAAAGAAAGGCAGAAAGAAGAACAAATAAATCAGTTGTTTGTTGAATTTTTCATGCGTGTCTTTTTTTCTGTTCACAAAATACATTATAATAGAAACCAATATTAACAACAAGCAAATCACTGCAGTGAGCGGCATGTTTGAAAATACCCACAACATATTGTAAAGGCTTTCTATTCCAATAGGTTCTTTTAACCAGGTTCCTTCTGTTGCAGAAAAAGAAAATCTCTTTAACAGAATAAAAATCTGAGGCAAATATAGCAAGGCCGATAACCCGAAACCAATTAAAACAGGTCTCATCTGCTTTCTTGCAAAAAACAGAATAGCCATAAACTGCACAAATAATAAAATAAAGCCGAAGTAATGTGAATAAATCAATAATACGTTAATAAAAATCCAGGCAAGCAAATTCCATTTTGATTCAGTCCGGTTAATGAGGTTAAAGAAATAATAAACGGAAGCTGTCCCTAACAATAGAAACAATGCATAAGTTCTGCAATCGTGAGAATAATAAATACCGTGTGTAGAAAAACAATAAAGTAAAGAAGCACAAACTCCTACAGGGAAAGAAAAAAAACGAAGACCGGTTTTATAAATGTAAATAACTGCAAGAGAACCGAAAATCACAGGCAAAAGACGGACTGAAAACTCTGACATACCGAATAACTTAATCCAATAATGCAAAACAATTTCAAATAGCGGAGGGTTATTAGTAGGTTTTAGAAACCGGATAATATCACTTAAACTTCCCTGCGCATGATAAATAGAAAAAGGTTCATCAATGCAAATGTCCTGACTTGTCAAGTACAAAAAGCGTATGGCTAAACACAAAACAAAAAGCAATATTGGTGTTACTGCTTTTGCAATAAAGTCAGATGGTTTGAAAAATGTATTATCTCTATTTTCCAATCAGGAATTATTTAAACGTTTGGCTATTTCCCGTTCAATAAGTACAGTATGTTCAATTACTTTATCGATTAACTGATTTCTTAATTTAGCTTTATCAAGAATCTCGGCTTGCTGCAATTGATTTAAACAGTTCAATAGATCCGTTGAAGCAACTAATCCAAGCGGACTTTTCATTTTGTGTATCTGCTTCCGGATTCCATCTTTGTTTTTGGATTCTTTTAATGCCTTTAGTTCGTTAATATAAATAGGAAGTTCGGTATTGAATAAATTATAAATTTCAAGCAAACCCTCTTTATTCCCTGTGTATTTTTCCTCTAAAGAATCAAATGAATAAACATCTCCCCCGGAAAGTGAAGGAAATGAAGTGAACGTTTTATCACTTCCTAAAAGTAGGTTATTAATTTTTACATACAACTCTTCAGAATTAAAAGGTTTGGTCACAACTTCATTCATGCCGCTCTCCAAACACTTATTCCTGTCAGATTCAGAAGCATAAGCTGTTAATGCGATAATTGGAATATCCTTCTTCGGGGATTTAAATTTTAGACGGATATATTGTGTGGCTTCCCAGCCATTTAATACAGGTAATTCAATATCCATTAAGATTAAATCAAAGTCTTCACTCATTAATTTATCAAATCCTTCAACTGCAGAAGAAACCAAAACGCTTTCCGCTTCCCATAATTGTAAAGTGTTTAAAATTACTTTTTGATTGATTTCACTGTCCTCAATAATTAAAATCCGTTTTCCTTTCAGGCGTTTTTCCGAAATAAGTGCACTTCTTTTTTGCTTACCTGCAATTATACCTTCTGATTTTTTATAGGGGATGCTAAAACTGAATTCACTTCCCTTCCCCACTTTACTCCGGACACTAATCGTTCCGTTCTGAAGTTCTACTAATTTTTTTGTAATGGATAAACCTAATCCTGTGCCTCCGAATTTACGCCGGCCTGCGCTCTCGAGCTGTACAAAACTTTCAAAAACCAAATCCAGTTTCTTTTTAGGAATACCAATACCGGTATCGCTTATTGTGAAGCTGATGATTTTTTCTAATTCACTTTCCTCTGAACAATTAACATTAACTTTTATGCTGCCTTTTGATGTGAATTTAACTGCATTACTTATCAAATTAATTAAAATTTGTTCGAGTCTTATTTCGTCGCCCGTATAAAATCCCTTTGCTGATGGATCGATATAAACTTCAAAATCCAATCCTTTATTAAAAGCCATTGGCTCCATCAATTCGCGGAGCATTTGCATGGTTTGTTCAAGGTTAAATGTACTCTGCTCAAATTCAATTTTCCCGGCTTTAATTTTCGATAAATCCAGTAAATCATTAATAATTCGCAATAAATGTTCAGATGAGTTCTTTATCGTTTCCAATTGCTGCCGTTGCGGCTCTGTTAATGTAGAACCAAGCAAAAGGTTCACCATGCCCTGTATCCCATTCATCGGCGTTCTGATTTCATGACTGGTATTCGCCAAAAATTGTTCCTGCATTATTCTGGCACTGTCGGATAATTCTTTTGCACGTTTAAAGTTTCTTGCATTCGCATAAAGAAAAACTGAAATCAAAATAACCAAAACAGCGACCGCTCCCGCCAGATAAGTGGCAATTCTGTTTTTCTCGAGTTGCTCTGCTACAATCCTGTTCTCCTGATTTAAGAAAACAATTTCGCGATCCTTGTTACCAATTTCATACTCTACCTGTAAACGCTCAAGGTCAAGCGTTTGCTTTATGTTTTTGTCCTTGTTTTCAAGACGCGTATAATCTTTGTAAGCATCTAAAGCTCCGGTATAATTATTTTTCAAAGAATAAAGTTCAGATAATATCCGATAATCATCAGCCATGGGTGCCCCATGATATTTTAAACCATCGTTAATGGCCTGTAAAATACATGTTATTGCGTTTTCATAATCTCCCTTAAATTTATATGCTGTTGCCAGATCCTTGTTAATTGCCTCATACCATGAACCGTTTCCTAAGGTCTTATTTAAATCATAAGATTTTTGATAATAAATAATTGCGCTGTCAATCTGCATCCTTTCGAAATTCGCTTCGCCTATATTGAGGTAATGAATGGCTTCCCAATCACTGAAATTATTTTTTTCACAATAATTCAGGCCTTCATAACTCATGTATATCGAATGACGGATATAAGTGTCCTCCCCGAAAATACTGTAATGATGCATATAAGCGTTTGCAAGGTTCACATAGCCGCTATTGATAAGTGAAGGTATTTTATAATGCCTGCTTAAATTAAGTGAAGAATTATAATTCTGAAATGCGTAATCGAAATATCTTTTGTTTTTTGTTTTATCAAACCAATCCATTAGTACATGACCCAAAATATTTTTTGTACTAATGGTTTGCGAGATATTGCTTTTATTAGGACGGGAGAACCTAATTGCTTTAGTGAGATACTCAACCGATTTAGAATACAACTCCAGCCTTTTGTAAATAACACCAATCGATTGGTAACACAAACTAATTAAACCGGAATCCTTTATGTCAAGTGCAGTACGGAACGCCTTCTGGTAATACTTATAAGCTTCTGCTGTTTTGTATTTTTCTTCCTGGATACGGCCTAAAACAATATTTCCGCGTACCACCGCAGGAAGATATTTTTTATCATACCCTTCATCAATGGCTTTCTCTGCAAATAAAGTAGAGGCATAAATATCAGTTAAGCGGTATTTATCTGCCAGACGGAGATAATTGACGGCGTTAACAGAATCGGGTCTGGTTCTAGTGTTGGATTGCGATAAAAAAGAAATTACAAAAAAAAATAAAAGGAATACCGATGTGATTTTTTTCTGCATGTCGTAAAACAATGGCTTATCGCTTAATTGTTTGCTTTCTATCGGGACCAATTGAGACAATTGTAATTGGTGTGCTCACTGCCTTTTCAATGTACAGAATGTAATTCACCAGTTCCTTTGGCATTTGCTCTTTTTTTGTGAATTGGGTTAAATCACATCCCCATCCTTTTACCTCCTCGTAAACCGGAGATAAAAATTTAGGATCGATATCGTAAGGGAGATAATCAATTACTTTTCCATTGTAATTATAGTGTGTGCAAATTTTTAAGGTGTCAAAATCTGAAAGCACATCGGCTTTCATCATCATCAATTCGGTAACACCGTTAATCATAATGGCGTATTTCAGTGCAGGAATATCTAGCCATCCCGTCCGGCGCGCGCGACCGGTTGTTGAACCAAACTCTCGGCCAATTTGCCTTATCTTCTCGCCTACTTCGTCTTCCAGTTCAGTTGGGAACGGTCCGCTGCCTACGCGCGTGCAATACGCTTTAAAAATCCCGATAACGTTTCCGATTCTGTTTGGCGCAATACCTAAACCGCTGCAAGCACCTGAACAAACTGTGTTCGATGAGGTGACAAAAGGATAAGAACCAAAATCGATATCCAATAAAGAACCCTGTGCACCCTCGGCCAAAACTTTTTTTCCGGATGCCATTGCATTGTTCAGGTAATGTTCGCTCTCCACAAATTGTAGTTGCTTTAGCGTTTCAATACCTTCAAACCAAGCCGGCTCCAATTCAGCCAGATTATATTCGTAATTATGGAACGACAGTAACTGTTTATGTTTTTCAACCAGAGCATTATATTTTTCTTTAAAATCACTTCGCTCAATATCACCGATGCGTAAACCATTCCGTCCGGTTTTATCCATGTAAGTTGGACCAATTCCTTTTAAAGTTGAACCGATTTTATTTTTTCCTTTCGAAGCCTCACTTGCAGCGTCGAGTAAACGGTGTGTTGGCAAAATCAAATGTGCACGTTTTGAAATAACTAGTTTTGCTTTTACATCAACACCCATTTTTTGAAGCGCATCAATTTCTTTTTTAAATATCACAGGATCGATTACAACACCATTACCGACAATATTTATTGCAGTTGGATGAAAAATTCCACTTGGTATTGTATGTAATACGTGTTTAATTCCATTAAATTCCAAAGTATGTCCCGCGTTAGGTCCGCCTTGAAAACGTGCTATAATATCATATTCAGGAGTTAAAACGTCAACAATTTTTCCTTTACCTTCATCGCCCCATTGCAGGCCTAATAATACATCAGATTTGGTCATAGTATCAATATTAAAGAAGTAAATTTAGCAGTAAAAAAGGGCTTTACAGAGAGTGTTTAATAACTGTTGAAAAGTTAGAGGATTTAAAGATTCAAAAATTTAATAGGCATAGGATGACTACTAAACTTAATCCTAAATCTTTGAATTTTGAATTCTGAATCTTTGAATTCTAAAACGAAAGCATTTTTATGGCAGTAACTGCCGCTTCATCGCCTTTATTACCGTGTTTGCCACCGGCTCTGTCTATGGCCTGTTGCATGTTATCAGGGGTTAAAACCCCAAATATAACAGGCTTATTGTATTTTATGTTCAAATTGGTAATACCATTGGCAACTGCGTTACAAATAAAATCGAAATGTTTGGTTTCACCCTGAATAACACAACCGATACAAATTACTGCATCGATATCCGAATCCTGAGCGAGATACTGTGCGCCTAAGGTTAATTCGAAACTGCCCGGAACTGTTTTAGAAATTATGTTTTCAGGTTTGGCACCATGCTTTATCAAAGTATCGTATGCGCCTTTATGTAATGCTTTAGTGATTTCCAGATTCCACTCCGACCAAACGATGCCAAATTTATAAGAAGACGCTTTTTTAATGGCGCTGCCTTCGTGCTTTGATAAATTTTTGTGCTGGCTCGACATGAATGATAAAACAAATCAGCGCGGTTAAGCGGACTCTCGGATTATAAATTGCCTAAAGCTTTTACTTTAGCAATGTATTTTTCAATTTCGCGGGCTTCGTTACTTTGCGAGTATTCTTTTTTAATACGCTCGTAAATATTCAAAGCTTCCTGATAATTATTTTTCAATTCATAGGTAAAAGCCGCTTTTTTCAGAAATACAGGCGTTGTAAAATCGTTTTCGTTTTTCTCTGCTGCTTTCAGATAATATTTCAATGCTTCATCAGTTCTGTTTAATTCCATATGAGCATCACCAATACAGCCAATAGCTATCGGAGCAACCATCATATCATTACCATCGTATTTTTGTAAAAATTCAATGGCTTTTTCGTACTGACCAGTACGTAAACAACAAATTCCCGCGTAATAATTAGCAAGTGTTCCTGCTGCGGTGATTCCGAAATTTTCAGCAACCTGTTCAAAACCCATCATGGTTTTATCACCTTCAGAAGTACGCACCATGTAACCGCCCTTTAATGCGATATTGAAACTGTCTTTTTCAAAAAAGGTTTGCGCCCAGAAAATTTCGTTAGACGCCTCTTTTTCTTTATCCGGTAAATAATAAAATTTATAAAACACAAATAAACCAACTACTAAAGCGATACTTCCGCCTACGTAATTAATCATCTTTTTATTCTTCTCGTAAAAAAATTGCAGGCCCTCAAGGGTTGGATCTACCACCTTGGGTTTCGACGATTCTTCTTCGTTCGACTCCTCTTCAACCTCAACGTTTTCGTTAGCGTTGTTTTCAACGTTTTCAACCGGGTTTTCTTCTTTAAGTTCGGCCATTTTATCGACTAATTTTAAGGTGACAAAAATAGATTTTTTAATTTAAATCCCGAAATTTATTTTAAATAGGGTTTTTCCTGCTAAAATGGCTTAAATTTACCCTAATTATCATGGTTTTAAAGCATCTTTCCCTTATAAACTTCAAAAATTACACTGATGTAACCTTCGATTTCAGTGAAAAAATGAATTGCCTTGTTGGCAATAATGGTATGGGAAAGACCAATATTCTGGACGCTATCCAC
>CAZRNW010000188.1:918-7031 GCA_964601535.1 uncultured Flavobacteriaceae bacterium | reverse complement strand
ATTAAAATATCACATTCGAAAATTACGGCGGTTCAAACTGCTTAAACAAAAAAATATTAATTTTACAGAGTGAAGCGGATTCAACCCACACTCCAAAACGAATTTGTAAAATTAGTTCCATTAAAAGAAACTGATTTTGAAATTCTCTATAAAGTCGCAAGTGACCCTTTAATCTGGGAACAACATCCCAATAAAAACAGATGGAAACGTGATGTGTTCGGAAATTTTTTCAAAGGCGCCATCGAAAGCAAAGGTGCCTTTCTTATTTACGATGCCAAAACAAATGAAGTCATAGGAAGTTCCCGTTTTTATGATTTTAATGAGGAAAAAAGTGAAGTCTCGATTGGTTATACATTTTATGTCCGTTCGCATTGGGGCGGAAAATATAATCCATCAGCCAAACAGTTAATGATAGAACATGCTTTTCAATTTGTGGATAATGTCATCTTCCATATCGGTGCCAATAATATCCGCTCCCAAAAAGCAATTGAAAGAATCGGCGCGGTTAAAATTGCAGAAGAAGATGTTGAATACTTTGGCGAAGATTCTACTTTGAATTTTATTTACAGGATAGAGAAAAATAATTGGGTTAAGAGCCGTTAAACTCTTATACCGATAATACAAACGTCATCCACCTGCTCTAAAGAACCTTTCCATTCGTTGAATGACTTGTCTAATACATGCATTTGATCCAAGGGTGATTGCTGATGAACACTTATTAATAATTCTTTCAGCTGTTTGTATTTATACTTTTTACCGTTAGCACCGCCAAACTGATCCGCAAATCCGTCGGTAATTAAATACACCATTGAACCTTTCTTTAACTCAATACTGTGTGTAGTAAATGGTTTAGGATTATCAACTTTACCAATCGGCTGCTTATTGGCAGTAATTTCATGTAATTGCGAATCGCTAATGTACCACAAAGGATTATTCGCACCAGCCCAATCTACTTTCACAAGGTTACCGTTTTTTTTCTCAATACTGATTAAAGAAATATCCATGCCGTCTTTTACTTCAGCACCGCTCTTCGAAAAAGTTTCTAAAACCAATTCCCTCGACTGATCCAAAATTTCACCCGGATTTTTTTTACCGAATTCAACTACCGAACGGTTTAAGGCATTTGAACAAACCACACTTACCATTGCTCCCGGTACACCATGTCCGGTACAATCAGCGGCCGCAAGTAATGTTTGATTTGCCTTGGTATATAACCAATAAAAATCACCCGCGACAATATCCTTTGGTCTGTAAAAAACAAAATTCTCTTTAAACTGCTCATCAATTTGTTCGAGGGGCGGTAAAATGGCCTCCTGCAATTTTTTAGCGTAATTAATTGAATCAAGAATCTCCTTATTTTTTTCTTCAACAATCTGTTTTTGTGCCTCAACAACTGCCTTTTGCTGGGAAATGATTTCATTGTCACGCTTCTTAACACGGTATCCTCTGTAAGCAATGACGAGCACCACAAGCACAAGAATTAATCCTGTGGCATAAAACATTTTCATGGTCTGCTGTCGGGAAAGTTCAATATCATCCAACTCTTTCTGTTTATTCAGATTATCAATCTGCAATTGCTTTTTTTCATTCTGGTATTTTGCCTCTACTTCAGAAATACTTTTAGCCGAGGCTTCATCGTAGATGGAATCATTTAAACTAATATACAACTTCTGATAAAGCGCCGCGTTTTTATAATCTTTTAAATCCAGATAAATATCACCATACAAACTATAAGCATTATGCAAAGTCATTTTATCGCCGTCTGCTTTCGCAATGGCCTCAGCTTTTTTCAGATACACTAGTGCTTCAGTCAGCTTACCAATAGTATGGTGTACCCCCGCTAAATTAAGATAGGCTGCATCCAAACCATCATGATCGGTATATTGTTCTTTAAATGCGATGGATTTTTTATAAAAATAAATAGCACTGTCCGGTTGTTCATCTTCATATACCAAACCCAGATTATTACAGGTAACCGCTAAACCCGAATTCATTCCAATATCAGAATATAACTTATAACACTTGAGCATATAAATTTTTGCATTTTTAAGATCTTCCATTTGTCCGTAAATATTCCCAATGGTTGTATAAGTAGAGCCGATGGCTAAATTATCACCAATCTGTTCACGTAAAGCCAAGGCTTCAAAGGCATAATCAAGTGCTTTCTTATAATCGCCTTTATGGCGCATAATATTTGCTATTTCATTTAAAGCGCGTGCTTTTCTTTCAGGCTTTTTGCATTTGTCAAACAAATCAATTGCTTTGAATAAAAGTTTTACGGCGACATCAAACTCACCCTTGGTATCATAAATATCCGCCATGTTTGAATAGCACATCCCTTCCTGCTCGGTAAACTTTCCGTTCTTATAATATACAGAAAGTGAATCCAGTTCCTTCAAGGCTGCATCGATTTGTCCTAAATTGCTTTTTGATGTGGCAATATTAAAACTCATGTCGGTTGCACTCTTAAAATTTTTCACTTCCAGATACAATTCCCTGGCTTTATTAAAGAAAATAATAGAAGTATCGTGAACATCAATCTTTTTAAAGAAAACACCTTTCTTCATATAGGCTTGAGCTAATTTTGCCTTGAGTTTAGAGTTTAATGCCAGTTGTATGGCAGCATTAACGAATTTCTCCGCCTCGTAAGGGTCTTTTTTTAAATAGCTGTCGAAAATTGCGAGTGCTGCGTTAAATTTAACGGTATCGTGTTTGGCTGAATTGAAAACACGGAGGAGTGAGTCAACTTTTTGGGAATAAGCCAGGAGATGGCCGGCCAAAAAAACTATAACACAAATCCTTTTAATCATAGCTAAATGTAATAATATTATTTACACAATAATAGAGTCTGTAAAAATAAATCTGCTTAGGGAACAGGGTCATTATTTAAGTTTCAGGATAAATTTTGTTACATTTACTCAAACTGATTTATATGAACGAAAAAATAGTTTGGGATACCGTCGGTTACAATTACGATAAAGAAATTTTCAGCGTACTGCACTCCGATAAAAAAGGCGTAGTTAAAAAACACATCGCAAAACACATTGGTAAAAATAAAACCGCCGTTGATTTCGGCTGCGGAATTGGTTATGCCCTCCCCTTTTTGGCACCTAATTTTAAAAGCGTAATTGGTATCGACATCTCTCAAAAGTTATTGAACCAGGCTGCTAAACTGAAATTAAAGAATGTGACCTTAAAACAAGGCGACCTCACCAAAAAACAAAATATCCCTAAAGCTGATTTTGCTTATTGCTGCAATGTTGCCATTTGTGACGACAACAAAAAAAATTATGCCATATTAAATACAGTTGTTGATGGTTTAAAAAAAGGCGGCAGTGCAGTTATTGTTGTTCCTTCTTATGAATCCGCATCTTTAGCCTTTATGCAATTATTGAAAATGTATAAAAAAGACGGCATAAAAATTAATAAAATCCCGAAAGATGAACTCGACCCGAAACATTTTAGCTTAGATTGGGTGCAAAACGGAATTGTGGCGATTGATGGTCACCCCACCAAACATTATTTACTGCAGGAATTATATTGTTTGTTTAACACAGATAATTTCTCGATTGAAGCGGTTAAAAAAATTGAATTTGGCTGGGACAGTGAATTTGCAGAACCGCCAAAACATTTAGGCAAACCATATCCATGGGATTGGATGATTGAAGTAAAAAGAATTAAATGAAAAAATATTTCTTGTTTCTTGTTACAGGTTTCTTGTTGAGTTGTTCGCAACAGGGAGAGCAAGTACCTTATGTTGAAATTGATAGTACGAAATATTATTTAAACACTAAACCTGATAGCATTATTAACAACGAAACTGATGCTGTTTCTTTAGAATCTGAAATCACTTGCCCGAAATGTAATTTCAGGAAAAAAGAAATGATGCCGGATGATTATTGTGTTTTAAAATACATTTGCACTAATTGCAAGGCCGAAATTTATCCCGATGAAAAAGATTGCTGTGTGTTTTGTACTTATGGGACACATAAATGTCCTTCGAAACAGTAAAGTTGTTTTTCTGTTTAAGGGCTTATTTAAAAAAATAAATTCATCTAAACTTCCGCTTAGTCGCTCAATGCAGCAAAATAAATTTGCTTTTGATGTAAAATTTTATACCTTTAATTAATGCTTAAAAAAGAGGTAAAAATATTTTTTCATTTGTGCTTCATGCTTCATGCTTCCTTTTTCCTAGCACAGGTCAACCTTGTTCCTAATCCATCGTTTGAAAATACCGTTTCTTGCCCGTTTTCTTTTGGTTTAGAATCTTATGTTCAAAATTGGAGATCAGCAAGAGCGACCCCTGATTATTTTAACTCTTGTGCTACATGGACTGGAGCTTCATCACCTAAAAATGATTATGGTTATCAAACTGCCTATACAGGTAGCGCTTATGTTGGAATGCTAACATACAGGACTGATAGTTCCATCTACACAGAGGCTATTGGAGTTCAATTATCACAACCTTTACAAGTAGGCGTTAAATACTACGTAACCTTTCAAGTAAGCCTGACTTTAGAAAGTTCAACGGGTTCGATGGCTGCTAATAATAAAATTGGTGTTCAGTTTTCCACAATAGGATATTCCCCTACCAACCAAATTGCTGTAAATAATTTTGCTCACTTCTATACGGATTCCATTATTACTGATACAATAGCATGGACTA
Source organism: uncultured Flavobacteriaceae bacterium (assembly GCA_964601535.1). Taxonomy (GTDB): domain Bacteria; phylum Bacteroidota; class Bacteroidia; order B-17B0; family Aurantibacillaceae; genus JAHEYG01. The sequence continues at coordinate 2,365 of CAZRNW010000188.1, read as the reverse complement.
ATGTAAGCGGTTCTTTCGTTGCGGATTCCGCTTATAATTATTTGAATTTGGGAAATTTTTTTGATAAACCTTATATAGATTCGATTATTTATGGAGCAACATTCGGAGCGTACTATTATTTTGATAATATTTGTGTTTCCTCAGATTCTCTTACCTGTAATCAAAGTCAGCAAGGTATAAACCAAATGAATAATGACCAAAGTTTATTCAAGATTTATCCAAATCCTTCTACTGATTATTTTTATATTAAAAAAAATATCCCACTCCCCTACGATCTAATCATTTATGATATATTAGGTCAAAAATTATATGAGGAAAAAAACATCATTTTAGCCAATACTTTGATAAACACAACCGAGTTTTGCAGTGGTCTATTATTAATAAGTATTAAAACCGAGAATGAAAAGTTGAATTACAAACTCTTAAAAACCCATTAGCGCGGATTTGTAATCCGTGTTTGTGTCGCAGTTAAATCCCCGATAACTATAGTTTATATCCCCAATTTCTTAAACAAGTCCTCCTGCCCTATCTCTTTCACTTCGCCTGCCTGCATCCCAATAATATCTAAATCTTCAATGTGTGTTCTTATCAAACGTTTGCAATCGTGCCTTACAGCCGAACACATTTTTCGTATCTGCCGGTTCTTACCTTCTTTTAAAACAAATTCCAGCCAGGTTTGCGGTAAATCATCACGGAAGGGATGTCCGCGCTCGGGTAAATAATTTGGCTTATCAATAATATTTACTTCACATTCCTTTGTGAAATATTCGCCTTTTCCTTTTACCAGAATATTTACACCGCTCCGTAATATACTTAATTTTTCTTCCGTCACCATTTTCTCCACCTGCACAACATAACGCTTGCTCCGCTTTCTGTCCGGATGCATTAATTTTCCAACTAAACTTTTATCATTGGTTAAAATCAATAATCCTTCACTGTCATTATCCAATCTTCCAACTGCATTTGTTCCTTCCGGAAATTTATAATCCAAATCACATAACAAACGCAATTTGTGCGAACTCACAAACTGAGAAACCATTTTGTAAGGTTTGTATATGACAAAATAACTTAATTCCATTATTCCGCCTTAACAGCTTTATACCTGAATAATTTTAAGGAGAGAAAAGTAAAAATAAATCCTGCCAAAGCCATTGCCACTGATAAAACGCAGGCTCCAACCGTATAAACATAAATATTATTCAGCGTCTCAACGCTTAACATTTTACTGAAATTTAAATTTACTTTTTCATTCAGTACCCATTCACCGGTTTTTACACTGCCGTACAAAATAAAAGGAATCATTGGCGGAACAGAAATTTGCGCCGTTAAACCGACAATCACTTTATTTAATTTCAGCAAATGAGCGACAATTAAAGCCGTTGCAAACTGAAATCCCCAAATAGGAATGATGCCAAAAAAGAATCCCAAACCAACAGAAGCCGCTTTT
>CAZRNW010000188.1:0-908 GCA_964601535.1 uncultured Flavobacteriaceae bacterium | reverse complement strand
AAAAGGACTCTCATGCCGCGCAATGATTTCTTCTTTCCACAATTTTTTAAAATTCGCAATGGTTAAACGCCGGAACAGCATTACCGGTTTCCAGAATAATGCGGTTAACAGAACTAAATATGTATTTAAAAAACTAATGCGTGTAAAATCTTTTCCGGGCCTGAAATGGGTTACCCTCTCCCCTTGCGGCGCATAATAAACTTTTACAGGAACCGAAATAACGGGAATACCGCGCCAGGCAGCTTTTACAATCACTTCTATTTCCAATTCAAATTTTGTGGTGAAGAGCCAGATTTTTTTCAAACGCTGCACCGGATACAAACGGTAACCGCTCTGCGTATCGGGTAATTTAATTCCCGTCTCTACCCAAAACCAAAAATTACTGAACTTATTTCCGAAGGTACTTTTACCCGGGACATTATCCACAGTCATATTTCGCGCACCAATAATTAGACTTCCGGGTTGTTCTTCAATTTTATTTAAGAAGGTGATGAAATCCTCAGGATAATGCTGACCGTCGCTATCAATCGTAATCACATAATCATAACCCAATTCAACCGCTTTTTTAAATCCATTCCGCAAAGCCATTCCTTTGCCCTTATTTTCAGGATGCGTAACGAGAATAAGATTTTTGAATTTTGAAATGATGTTTGGTGTATCATCCGTAGCTCCATCATTCACCACCATTACTTCATCACAGTATTCTATTGTTTTGGAAATAACCGCTTCTAATGTTTTAGCATTGTTATAAGTGGGAATAAGAACGCAAGTCTTAAGTGCTTTGAATTTAGCTTTAGTTATTTCTTTTTCCTGCATGGTTTAAGGACTACTTCTCGTCGATACGTATTACGTTATTCACACCTTTTACTTTTTTGAGTTTTTCCATGAGATGGTTAAGGTGTTTGGTG
>CAZRNW010000187.1:0-7034 GCA_964601535.1 uncultured Flavobacteriaceae bacterium | reverse complement strand
GTAAAATCGCGGATGTTGTGTAGCGCCACGGAAAGCAGCCCATGGTCCAGGGCGCGTTTAATAATGCTTTCACCAAAAGGGCCGACAAACATCTGGGGAAAGAGCGTAAAAATATCGAAATTAAAGAAGAATCAATTAAAGCTTTAGGAACTTATACTGCAAAAGTACGCCTGTTTAAAGACGTAAGTACTTCAATTAGTTTTGAAGTTGTTGCTGAATAATTAAAAGTCATTCTAAAATTACCCCCCTGAAGTGTAATCCGAAAGGATTTCTACTTCAGGGGTTTTTTTATTTTGTACTATATTTACTCTAATGTATCATTTCTTTTTCTACCTCTATCTCGCCGTTTCTGCATTGGCAGCTTTTTTAAGCATCAGCATGTGGCTCGACTATTTCCGAAAGATAGATGTTTTTGAACCCGAAAAAATAAAACACCTCCTAATCGCAATGGCCGTTGGCTGCGGTACTCCATCCATCAGCCTGTGCATTTACCGTTTGGTAGATATGACAGGTTTACAAATGACCGGTGATGTAGCTAACGATTTATTTTACTCCATAGTCATTATTGGCGCTAATGAAGAACTCAGTAAAATTGTCGGGGTAGTTGTTGCCTTCCGCTTATTACGAAATTATATTAAAGAGCCTATTGATTATTTGGTGTACGCAGGTTTAGTGGCTCTTGGTTTTTCTATTGTCGAAAATTTCAAGTATTTCAATGCATACGGTTTGCAGATTATTACTACCCGCGCTTTTTATTCAGCCCTCGTGCACATAATTAATACCACAATAATTGTTTATGGTTTTTACAGATTAAAACTTTTTAACCGCGGCAATCAAATTACAAATACACTTGTAGCATTTGGTGTATCAGCTGCTTCACACGGCTTGTTCGACTTTTTTCTTATTAACGATTTCTTAGGTCCATATACACAGGTCTTCTCTATTTTCGTTTACCTTATAGGAATTAACTTTTGGGTACAGATGCTTAACAATGCCAATAACTATTCAGATAATTTCGATTATGCAAAAATTCATTTTTCGGGACAAATATTTTACCGTTTGTTGTTCTGGTACCTCACAACGCTGATTTTTACCTTGATTTATAACATGATTGTGTTTAATCCGCAGCGGGCCTTAAGTTTTTTTTCAAATAGTCTTGTTAACGACGGCTTATTGTTATTCATTGTTATTTTGCGGGCGAGCCGTTTCCGGATTTTCAAACAGAAATATTTTAAAATAAAAATTGAATTGCCCTTTTATCATACAAAAAATAACGATGAGGATTTTAAGTTTTTATGGTTCATTCCCATTAAAATCCGCGGGGAAGGTATTTCAGAATATAAACTCACCACCTTCTTAAATAAAATCATTGAATTGCATCCTTTAAATACAAATACTTCTGTTATCCGTCATCCTGTTAAAGTAAACTTAATTGATAAATTAATACTGAAAGATGACGTGGTGGTGTATAAAGCTATGCATGATAAAGAGACCTATTATATTAAACCAAAAACCAACGGTGAAACCGAAACCGAAGATGATTATCCGATTTCAGGCCTTTTTGTTTTAAAATCTGATAAAATCACTGAAAACCTCAGTGAAATCTCTTATAAAGACCTCTTTTTTCTCGAATGGGTATATACCAAATAAGCCCTTTTTTATGTAAATTAGTAAACCTGTTTTTTTGAAGAAATTAATTCTCATAATTATCATTTTTGTTTCGTTTGGCTCAAGCTATGCCCAAATGTATCCCTGGTTTACACAGTACAGAAGCAATATGTACATGTATAACCCAGCCTTTTGCGGAACAAAACGGCTTTTAGATTTCAGATTGTTTTACCGTAACCAATGGGACGGTTTTGCAGGCGCACCAAAAACTTATGCAGCTTCTTTGAATTTGCGTCTTGCCGAAGGAAAAGTGGGTATCGGTGGTTTTGCTTTTAACGATGAGATTGGTCCTTTTAAATCAACTTACGCCGGCGGAACTTTTGCTTTCCATATTAAACTTGATGACATTGAATTATCTTTTGGTTTGCAGGGCGTTTACATGAATCAAATTTTCAACAGTTCAAAAGTAACGCTTCATAATTCAGTTGATAAAGTAGTTGATTTTTCAAACACATCAAAAGTTAAAGGAACTGATGGAAGTGTTGGCGTATTGCTCATCAACGACCGTTTTTATTTAGGAATAGGCATCAATAATATTATTGCGCGGCAGTTTATCCATTACGAAGGAGATCCGTTTTACAAAGCCAAATACAAAAATGAACCCAGCTATAGTGTAGGCGCTGCTTATAATTATGCCGAAAACGAAAATTATACTTTCGAGAATTCTGTAATGGCCTTATATACCAGCGGCGTACCCTTTTATTTTGATTACACTTTGCGTTTACATATTCAAAAAGTTTTATTAACCGGTATCAGTATCCGTGTAAAAGATGCGATTGCCCTGCATTTAGGAGTAACAGTAAAAAACAAACTGCAGATTGCCTATAGTTATGATATCATCACATCGCCATTGAAAAAATACAATCAGAATTCGCACGAAATAAGTTTGGTTTTTTCCTCTAACATGGGTACCGACAAAAAGAAACGCGGATTTAATAACCGATTCCTGAAACAGAAGTTCCAATACCTTTTATAAGTACGATTGACGAAGTACGATTGACGAATAATTCATATGAAAATCAATGATGTAAATAACAAAACCTATTCGTACTTCGTCAATCGTCGTTCGTAATTCCAAATGTATTCCTTTTTAGAACAAAATATTTTCAAACAAATTAAAGCCTGTGCAGATGAGTTAGGCCTCGACGCTTATGTCATTGGAGGTTTTGTACGTGATACATTAATGAAACGCCCAACAAAAGATATTGATGTGGTTACCATTGGAAAAGGAATTTTACTGGCAGAAAGTTTACATAAGAAATTAGGAAAGGAATCGCATTTATCTGTTTTCAAAAATTTCGGAACTGCACAAATTAAGTATGGTGATTTAGAAATTGAATTTGTGGGTGCCCGCAAAGAATCTTATAACCATGATTCACGCAAGCCAATTGTAGAAGACGGAACGCTGGAAGACGACCAGAACCGCCGTGATTTTACCATTAATGCTTTAGCGATTGGTGTTTCAAAAAACAATTACGGAAAATTACTGGACCCATTCGGCGGATTAAAAGATATTGAAAATAAAATCATCCGAACGCCATTGGAGCCGGGTATTACTTATAGCGACGATCCATTGCGCATGATGCGCGCTATCCGTTTCTCAACCCAACTGGGATTTGAAATTGAAAAGAAATCTTTCGATGCAATTAAAGAAAATAAGGAGCGTTTGAAAATTGTTTCGCAGGAAAGAATTACTGATGAATTAAACAAAATTATTTTAGCAAAGAAACCTTCTGAAGGTTTTAAGTTACTATTTGATACAGGTTTATTACATCTGTTTTTCCCTGAGATGGTAAAGTTGCAAGGCGTTGACACAGTGAACGGACAATCTCACAAAGATAATTTTTATCATACTTTAGAAGTTTTAGATAATGTGGTAGCAAAAAGTGACGATTTATGGTTACGCTGGGCAGCAACTTTGCACGATATTGCAAAACCTGCTACGAAACGATTCGAAGAAGGTCACGGCTTTACTTTTCACGGTCACGAAGACAAAGGCGCGCGAATGGTACCGAAGATTTTTACCAATCTGAAATTACCATTGAATGAAAAAATGAAGTACGTACAAAAACTGGTTTTGCTTCATTTACGTCCAATTGTTTTAGCTAAGACAGAAATTACCGACAGCGCTGTACGCCGTGTTTTGTTTGAAGCAGGTGAAGACATTGAAGATTTAATGAGTTTATGTGAGGCCGACATCACCACGAAGAATCCTAACAAAGTAAAACGTTACTTAGCGAATTTTGAATTGGTGCGTAAAAAAATGGCGGAGCTGGAAGAGAAAGATAAATTACGCAACTGGCAGCCGCCGATTGACGGAGATGAAATAATGAAATTATTTAATCTCACACCCGGAAGAGAAATTGGTATTTTGAAAAACGCTTTAAAGGATGCTATCTTAGACGGAGAAGTAGCCAATGACTATAATGAGGCAAAAGCTTTTCTTGAAAATAAATTTAAATTATTACAAGCCAAATAATGGAGCTGCATTTAAACTATAACCCCACTCCATCGCCTGTAAAAATTACGCACGCTGATAAACTTTTACTAATTGGTTCTTGTTTTGCAGAAAATATTGGTGAGAAACTTTCAAACTCTAAGTTTGATTCTCTGATAAACCCAAACGGAATTCTTTTTAATCCAGCAAGCATCGCAACAGCGCTAAGATCTTATTTACAACCCGGAACACGGAACACTAAACCCGAAACCAATAACGGATTATATTTCTCATTCGCACATCATGGAAGTTTCTCATCCTCCTCAAAAGAAGAATTAGAAACCAAAATAAATTTATCCCACAAAAAAGCAAATGCTCAACTAAAAGCAGCGAAATTTTTAATCATTACATTCGGATCGGCTTTTGCATACAGACATGTTGCTTCAGATGAAATTGTAGCTAATTGTCACAAATTACCACAACCGGAATTTAAGAAGGAATTATTATCGGTTGAAGACATTGTTGCCGATTATAAATTATTATTTGAAGAATTAAAGAAATTTAATCCGCAATTAAATATCATCTTAACTGTTTCTCCTGTAAAATATTTGCGTGACGGGTTAATCGAAAATAATCTGAGCAAAGCGATACTTATCCAAAGCATCCACCAACTGCTCACTGCAACTGCCAACTGCCTCTATTTCCCCGCTTACGAATTAGTGACCGACGATCTCCGCGATTACCGTTTTTACAAAGAAGATATGGCACATCCGAATGAACAAGCCATCAATTACGTTTGGGAAAAATTTGCAGATTGCTACTTTAACGAAGAAACAAAAAAACTAAATCAAAAAATAAAAGAAGTATCCCAAGCCCTAAATCACCGTCCGCTTAAACCCGACACAGATAAACATTCAGAATTCAGAAATACCATAATAAAAAAATGCACCGAATTAGAGAATTCTTATCCTTTCCTTAACTTTTCGGAAGAGAAAGAACAGCTCATAAACCAATAATTAACCTTACCTTCAAACTTTAAACTTTGAACCTTAAACTTTAAACTACTTTGACCTTCGACGACTTTAAATTTGACGCTTCCTTAATGGAAGGACTCTATAGCATGGGTTACAAACAACCTACCCCGATACAAGAACAAGCCATTCCTGTTATTTTAAATAATAAAGATTTGATTGCCTGCGCGCAAACCGGTACCGGAAAAACTGCAGCGTATCTTTTACCTATCATCGACCATATTTTAAAAGCAGAAACACGTCACTTAAATACTTTAATCATCGCCCCTACCCGCGAATTGGTTTTGCAAATCGATCAGCAAATTGATGGCATGGGTTATTTTTGTTCAGTTGGCTCTATTGCTGTTTATGGTGGTAATGATGGTATCACTTTCGAGAAACAACGTTCAGCTTTAAAAGATGGCGTTGATATTGTCTGCGCAACCCCGGGAAGATTAATTTCTTTATTGCAAATGGGACAAGTGAATTTTGATCACTTACAACATTTAGTGTTAGATGAAGCGGACCGTATGTTAGACATGGGTTTCTTTGATGATATCAGAACTATTATTAATTATTTACCCAAGAAGCGCCAGACGATTTTATTTTCAGCAACCATGCCACCAAAGATTCGTCAGCTGGCCGGTGCTATCTTAAATAATCCTGAGACCATAAATATTGCCATCAGTAAACCGGCAGCGGGAATTGTTCAGCAGGCTTATGTAGTTTACGACGGACAAAAAGAAGAAATTTTAAAAGAGATATTAAAAAATCCTGACTATACTTCCGTAATTATTTTCTCCAGTACAAAAGACAATGTAAAATTGCTGGAGAAAAGTATTAAGAAATTAGAACCTTCTTTAAAAGCATTTCATTCCGATTTAGAGCAATCCGAGCGTGAAGAAATCATGCGTGATTTTAAAAACAGAAAATTGCGGATTTTAATTGGAACTGATATTTTATCGAGGGGAATTGACGTGGAAGGCATTAGTTTAGTAGTAAATTACGATGCGCCGCCCGATCCGGAAGATTATATTCACCGCATTGGCAGAACCGCCCGCGCTTCGAAAGCAGGTGTCGCTATTACTTTCGTGAACCAACGCGATCAAATGAAATTTTTCAGGATTGAAGCTTTGATGGGAACCGAAGTCACCAAAATGCCAATACCTGAAGCTTTAGGTAAAGGACCCGAATATAATCCTGAAGCGAATAAAAATCAGGACAAGAAAAAATCGTTCGGAGGCGGTAAAGGAAAAGGTAAACCGCATTTTAAACCGAGAGGTAATAAACCTAAGCGCTAAATAGCAGCAAGTTTTGATAAGTCAACTGACTTTGCAATTTGTTTTGCGAAATCTGTATTATCCTGATCATCTACTTCAACACTTATCCAGAAACGGTCGCCTATACCCAGTGTAACGCAAGCTTGTCTGCTTTTCTTTTTATACGACTCCCATCCTCCTGTTTTATCATCAACTTTATAACCACAGGCTTTTTCAGTTGGTGTATCCACCGATAAGCCCATTGCCCACATTGCAGTAGCTGCAGAATATAAAGCAAAAGCCTGATTGTAATCGATAATTGAAACTTTAATGCGTTTGCCTTTATCATTTTTATATCTTCCTTCCGCGTTAGAGTATGACATGCCGGTCATATTTATTGAGCCTCCATCAGGTTCGCTCATCTTGTACCCATCAATCGCCGGTAAATATTTTTGCAGCTCCGCATAAGGCATTGCCATTGTATCGCCTTTTGCGCGGCGTTCTTTCATTCTGTCTTCCGATTTTTTAGCAGCATCGCCCATTTCTTTACCTGCTTTCAAAAATCCGCCCAACGCACCGCCCAAATTTTTCAGGGCTGCTTTTGTCTCTTCCCTCTTCTTTTTTTCTTCGTCGCTCTCACAAGCGAGTCAACTGAAGCCA